>JAJDAB010000124.1 GCA_029262095.1 Candidatus Hydrogenedentota bacterium | reverse complement strand
ATGAGCCAAATTCTTCAATGTATTTTTTTTGGACTTCTTTTGAAAACCGAATGCCGATTTCTCCTGCCTTGTTGAAAAGTGAAAACATATGCCCATTAGCGGAGGTGTAAGGCATTGTTTTTCCTTTTCGTTCAAATCGGTCACATTTGGCAACAAGCTGGTCGTATATTTTTAGTTTGTCTTCCCACATAGATTATTGTTTTTCGACAAACTCTTTGAATTGTCTCATCCATTTTTCACCTTGTTTTCTGTACATACCCGGAAAAAGAATTGCCATTAGTTTCGGTAAGAGCCAATTTATTCTCGTGTACTCAAATTCGTATTTGTACTGAGTATTGTTGGGAGCAACTTCAGTAAATGTACATTTCATTGTGTTGTCCATATGCTTGTGGTGGTATTGTGCTTCGAAAGAATCAGGGAGATTATTGTTTATAACTGTCTCGGTCAAAATCATATCTCTGTTGCCATACTCATAGTACATTTTGGAAATCGAACCATTTTCACCAGCATTTCCTTTAATCAATTCCTTTTTTATGAACCCATCTTGATATTCCTTTAAATGGTTAGCATCAAGAAATAGTTCGGTTACTTTTTCCCTTGGTTGATTTATGTTTATTGCTCCTTCGTACTTCATATTTGATTTATAGCTGCTCTGATTACTCATAACGGCACATATTATGTTAAACCACAATTAATTGTACACGTGTTGCCACACGCATCATTTTTTCGTCTTCTATTTCTTATAGTCACAATTGAATATCCACTTGCTTGATACCAATGATAATATCCTCCAGGAAGTCGACACGGAAATCCAGGCTATTCATTGGGTGATCGTCTTTCCCCTTGCGGGCCTACTTTGGGCTGTCGCGTTAACCAGGCTTGCGCCACGATTTGGTGTCCCAATTCTGGGGAAGCTTACAACCCGCCCCCTGGCTGACGCCTCTCTATTTGACCCTTGGAACCGCCGCTCTAGCTCTTCAATGGCGCGCTCTCCGCACATGCTTCAAGCTGACCCTCGGTCCTTCTATCCGTCATTACCTCGTCTCCGCAATCACCCTATTCCTTTCGGTCGCTGTGCTTGGCGCTGCTCTGTCAATACCCCTTCGCCTTACGTTGGAGTAAACCGCTCCGTATGTAGCGCGAGCGAATTGACGAATTCGCCGTGTTTGCTCACAATGGCTGGATTGAGGGTCAAGACTATTCGGGCTATCCGCGCCTCACGCGGTGAAGGAGATTCAACAATGAGTAATTTCAAACTTTCCCGGCGCGCGTTTTTGGCCGCCACGACGTGTGCGGCCGCTGCGAATCTGACTGTCGCCGCTGCGCCAAACTCGGCGAAAGTCGTGCCGCGCAAGTTGTCGCCGAACGAAAAACTGAACATCGCGGCGATTGGCGCGGGCGGTAAAGGACGCGCGGACACGAAAGGGTGTAGTGACGAGAATATCGTTGCGTTGTGCGATGTGGATTGGGATCGCGCAGGGGAATCATTTGAACGGTTCCCGAATGCGAAGCGCTACAAAGACTATCGCGTCATGCTCGAAGAGATGCCGGAAATCGACGCATGCACCATCTCCACGCCCGACCACACGCATGCGCCAGCCGCCTATATGGCGATGAACTTGGGCAAACATGTTTACGTGCAAAAGCCGTTGACGCACACTGTCGCGGAAGCGCGGTTGTTGACCAACGTCGCAAAAGAAACCGGCGTCACCACGCAAATGGGTAACCAAGGCCACTCCGGCGACGGCGCGCGCCAGTTTTGCGAGATGATTTGGAGCGGCGCGGTCGGCCAAGTGCGCGAAGCACATGTCTGGACGCATCGCCCTGTTTGGGATAACCAAGGCAGAGCGGAACCGTTGCCGCCACAAGTTACACCGGAGAACATGGACTGGGATCGGTGGATTGGTTCAGCACCTTGGCGTCCGTACAACGTGGAATATGCGCCACATGATTGGCGCGCATGGCTCGACTTCGGTGGCGGTTCGCTCGGCGACATGGCGTGCCACATTATGGACCCGGTGTACTGGGCGTTGAAACTGGTCGATGCCAAAGAGTATTCGGTTGAAGTGGTTATGCAAGATGGCCGAAACGAACAAACATTTCCGATCGCCACGACGATCAAGTATTCATTTCCCGCCCGGGGCGACATGGGGCCCGTCGACGTCTATTGGTATGACGGGCATTGGACCGATGAAAAAACCGGTAAGAAAACCTATAACCGTCCCGATAGGCCGGCAGGCGTACCCGAAGATCAAGAGCTCGGCGATGAAAACAAGAATGGATCGTACCTGCTCGGCAGCGACGGCATTATTACTACAGGCGAATACGGCGGCCGTTCGCGCCTGTTACCCGACGATAAGATGCTGGACTACAATATGCCCGATCCCGTGATCGACCGTGTCCCCGGTCAAGACCCATATCGCAACTGGGTCGACAACTGCAAAACCGGAACGCAGTCCTGTTCCGATTTCAGTTACGCGGGACCGTTCACGGAGATGGTCAACTTCGGCAACCTCGTCGTGAAGTCCGGCGAAAAATTGGTCTGGGATAACGTGAAGGGTGTGGTCAAGAATCACCCGAACGCCAGCGCCGTAGTGAGCAAGGAATATCGTCAAGGCTGGGAACTACCAATCTAGGTTTTCGTCGCGTGAAGCAGGAGCCCTTCGAACAATGGGCTCCTGCTTGCGCAGACTGCAAGCTCGGCACGGTACTTTCCCACGTCATCCCCGCGAAGGCGGAGACCCAGTACAAACCCACGATCGACCGAGCACCCTCTGGATTCCCGCCTGCGCGGGAATGACGTGGGGAGTGTGAACGTCTTCGCTGTCTATTGGAATGTAAGTGGAAAACATCGAAATCAAAGCCCGATTCCCCGATCGCGAAAAAGGGATCGCGCTAGCGAAATCGCTTGGCGCCAGTGACGAAGGAACGCTGCACCAGATCGATACTTATTTCAACGTGAATCGCGGGCGGCTAAAGTTACGCGAAATCGATGGCGTCGAGTTTCAATTGATCTACTACGAGCGCCCCGACGAGCACGGGCCCAAAACCAGCAGGTACGAAATCGTTCCGGTATCAGACCCGCAAGCCTTCAAAGCCGTGCTCGACCACGCCATCGGCATCTGGAAGGTCGTTGAGAAAAAGCGCGAGCTCTTTCTCCTCGACGAAGTGCGTATCCATCTAGACCGCGTCACCGGCCTCGGTGACTTTCTCGAATTCGAAGGCGTCATTCAGAGCGAAGAAATGCGAAACGCGACCCAAGCAAAAGTCGAGCGATTGACACACCAATTCGGCCTCGCGCCTACGGATTTCGTTCGCGGTTCCTACTCCGATCTGATCTAGCCGCCGCCTCCCCCCTCAATTCTCCCCCAAAGTGCTTGACACTCGGGGCGGAGTAGGCTATATTTCCGATTGTTCAGCATGCTGAACTTTAGAAATAGTCACGAACTTTATGGCTTGGTTAGGAATCGTAGTGAAAGGTTATAGCGCGTGAGGCGCAATTACTAAGCGCACGTTCTTGCTGGCAATCGCCGAATTATGAATTTAGGAGAAAAAGAAATGTTTCACAAACGTTCTAAAATCGCGAAGGCAAATGGGTTCACGCTCATTGAGCTGCTCGTTGTTATTGCCATTATCGGCATTTTGGCGGCCATTCTGCTGCCCGCTCTAGCTCGTGCCCGCGAAGCGGCCCGGCGCGCCAGTTGCCAAAACAACCTAAAACAGCTTGGCTTGATCCTGACGATGTATGCGGCCGAATCGCAGGGCGAGAAGCTACCGCCTCGGATGATGCGAAATTGCGATGGCGACCTCAGCAGTACGATGATATTCGATGGGCCTTCCCTGATGCCTGAATATCTCACCGATGTGAATATCGTCTGGTGTCCGTCCTGGGCAGCGCAGATCGATCCGGTTGACCGATTCGATGCAAAAGGCAATGACGACGGGCGTGTGGACCCCTGTGAACTGCTTAAAGAGCCGTATGACTATACCGGCTGGCTGATTCTCGAGGATGTCAATATCATTGGGTCGGCGTTGGTCGGCACCGTTGGCACTGGGCCCAATGGTCGCTACGAGGAATCCGAGTATATGACAACGCCGTGGGGCGAACTTGCGACCGAAAACGTTGTGACCGACGGTGCCGCGAGCGACCAAGACTTTACCGTTTCTAGCATGTTTGCCGGCACCCAGGCGGGCGGTGGCGACACCATTTTTAGGTTGCGCGATGGCATTGAACGATTTCTCATCACCGACATCAATAACCCGGCAGCAAGCGCTCAAGCATCCAGCGAAGTGCCTACGGTATGGGATCACATAAGCACCAAGGTGGCCGATTTCGCGCACGTCCCCGGCGGCGGAAACGTCCTATACCTGGACGGACACGTTGAATACGTTCGGTATCCAGGCAATAGGTTCCCCATGACGGAGGATAGTGCACGAATATTTGGTCGATACGATCGACCCTTTGACGGTTTCTAAACTAAATTCGATCGTATTTTTCCGCGAGTCGCCTGGTTCAAGACAGGAGAAATCAGGCGGCGTTTTTGTGAACCGCAGTATTTACACCCCC
>JAJDAB010000123.1 GCA_029262095.1 Candidatus Hydrogenedentota bacterium | reverse complement strand
GCCGCTCTCGCCGTATTGCTTGAACTCGAACATTGAAGGGAACGCGCCGCCGGTCGGTCGTTCGGTGCGCAGGTAATCGATTGGCAACGGTTTGCCCGCGTACTTCGCGAGTGCGGGTTTCGGATCGAAGGTGTCCACATGCGAGGCGCCGCCGTTGAGGAAGATGTGGACAACTCGTTTGGCTTTGGCGTTGAACTGCGGCCTTTTCGGCGCTTGTGATGAGCCCACCGCCCCTGCGTCCTGCCCGACGAGTCCGGCGAGACCTAACATGCCGAAACCCATGCCGGTCCTCGTGAGGAAATCGCGCCGGGAGAGAATGAAATCGTCTGTTGTGGTCGGGTGGTGATTCATACTTTGATTCGCTACATTACAAACTATTATAGATGATACCATCTGGCGCGTACGCCCTGCCAAGGGTTCAAATTTCGGAGAGCATTGAATGCGAATACGTTACATGGGGCCGTCACTCCTGGCGTTTGCGATAGTGACCGCGATGTTGCCTGGGGCCGTACAGAATGCGTCTGCGGAGCGCGGTGCTTTGGATTGGCCCGCGTTCCGGGGCACCGTTGGAAATGGCCTTGCGCCGGATGATTGTTCGCCGCCCACGACGTGGAGCGAGACCGATAACATTGCTTGGAAAATCGCGATTCCGCATGAGGGACATTCAAGTCCTGTTATTGCCGAGGGTAAGGTGTGGCTTACGACGGCGACCAAAGAAGGCAATGACTTTTTCGTTTTCGCGGTCGATCAGGAATCGGGCGAGATCATTCGTAACGAAAAATTGTTCCACTCCGAGGTTCCGGAGCCGCTTGGCAATGCGGTGAATGGATACGCGTCGCCGTCCGTCGCTGCGGAACTTGGGCGGGTGTACGTGCACTTCGGGCGGTACGGCACTGCTTGCCTGGACGCAGAAACGTACGAGGTCATTTGGACGCGCGAAGATTTGGAGTGCCGTCATTATCGCGGACCAGGATCATCGCCCGTCTTGTTTGAGAATCTGATCATTCTTACGTTTGACGGTGTCGATGCGCAATACGTCGTCGCGCTGGATAAGGAGTCCGGCGACACCGTCTGGCGGACAGACCGCACGACTGAATTCACCGACTTTGATGCCAACGGTAAATTGATCATGGAGGGCGATCAGCGGAAAGCGTTTTCGACGCCGATTGTGGTCGACGTCAAAGGGCGGCCTATCCTGATCAGTCCTGCATCGTCGGCGGGGTATGGCTATGACGCGCGCACCGGTGACGCCATCTGGAACCTCGCGCTTACGGGCCACACGACATCGACCAGCCCGGTGTACGGTCACGGTCTCGTCTACTTCTCAACGGGATACGGCGGGACTGAACTTCTCGCACTGAAGCCAGACGGTAAAGGCGACGTGACGAAGACGCATGTGGCCTGGCGATACGCTGAGGCGGACGCGCCGAACATGCCGTCGCCGTTGCTCGTCGGCGATCTGCTCTACGTCATCGGCAACAAGAGCGACGTGAATTGTTTGGATGCGAAATCGGGCGAGGTGATATGGCACGAGCGCATCGGCGGCAATTTCATGGCGTCACCGGTGTATGCCGGTGGCAACATTTATTTCACCAGCTCGCAGGGGAAGACTACCGTGATCGAACATGGACGCGCGTTTAACGAGTTGGCGGTAAACGTACTGGACGAAGGCACACTCGCAACACCGGCGTTTGCGGGCGATGCCGTCTTTTTGCGTACGACGACACACCTGTATCGGATTGAAGAAGCTGACGATGCGAACTAGATCACAAATGGCGGACCAAGTGGTCCGCCATTCGCGGTAACGATGTGTATTTGCTGGCGCGTGTGCTCTAGTTGAGCGGCGTCGAGGCGACGGTGGGCGCCGCGCCGTCAGCGGTAAAGCGAATCACGCCGGAATCATCCACAAAGAATTGCCGGTAACCGGTCCGGCCCAGGTTCGTCGGTATGCCTGTTGTCGTATACGAGGGGGCCACGGCTGCGGCACCGAACGTGACGGCCACGACAAAGTTGTAGCCTTGTTTGGAGCCTGCGGCCAATACCGCATCGATGTACGGGGGGGTCGCGCCGCCGCCATCGGGATCGCCCATTTGGGCCAATGTTCCGTAATCGCCAACGCCATCGCCATCATTGTCCACGAATCCCGCTGTTTGGAAGGATACTTCCGATGTTGACAGCGTACGCATAGCACCGGCTGCGCCCGCTTCGTTGGCGCTCATGCGCGAGCGAAGCAAGTTCGGAATGGCGATAGCGGCAATGATCGCGATAATGGCAACAACAATCATCAATTCAATCAACGTAAAACCAGACTGTCGTTTTGAAGTTTTCATTTGACGGTCTCCTAATCATTCAAGATCACGATTCTAAGAATCCAGGCATCCCATGGAGACCTTTTACTCAGCGGATAGGGTAGCGCAACCCCCGTGCCAAGGGGTGATTAAAGTCATAGAGGTATATGGAATATGGACTTGACCGAATGTGCGCGTGGGGCGGTATAGGCCTAAAGCCCCCGTGCATCCGCGCTGCTCGTAGCGCGGTGACAATTTATGTCACTTCGGGAACAAAGGCGGTCAACGGGACATGAAGCGCCATTGTGCCGATGGGAGGTCACGTCCGAATGGTTTCTCCGTGATGATGGACGGACGTATTGTTTCGTCCGATGGGATCGCCGTTGCGCGATACCACCCATATTCGCCACGTTCGTAGCCGAGGGTCTCTCCGTCGTCCCAATAGAGTCGGCCGGTAGCGGGGCCGGAGCCGTAGATGCGCATCTCGAATTCCGTTGCGGTGTTCATAGCCGCGACGTTTGGGGCATATGCCGCGAGTGGGATGATGGCACCGCCGCGCGCGAAGAGTGGAATTTCGTCTAACTCGGCGTGGACCGTTTCGATTGACTCGCCGTTGGATACAATTTCCCCGGTGAAAAAGTTGTACCACTCTCCCTTGGGAAAGGCGACTTTGCGCGAGGTTTCTTTGCCGAACATTGGCGCGGCGATCAGTCCATAGCCGATCATGAATTCCGTTTCCGCGAGTTTCATCGTGTCGCCAGAAACGGGAAAGCCTTGTTCTAGCGTGACCGATCGAATCGGCGGGGTACCTTCGAAATGGTATTCCGCGAATGCGGTGTACAAGTAAGGGATGAGTTGCATGCGCAGGTGCATGGCGGCACGGATCGCATCGTTCACTTCCGGCATGGACCAGGGTTTCGTGCCGGAGGCCCATGCGTTAAGCTGCGCGAGATGTGATAAGCAGACGGTCTGCATCCGGCGCACCCATTCTTCTTTCGTGCGGGCGCTGCGGATTTCCGGGGTCCAGAGCACGCCGCTGAAACCGCTGTTGACGAGCGCGGTCACGAAGCCGCGGTGATCGTAGTAGTCACTATAGAGCACGAATGGGTAACCGGATGACGCGCCGTTTGAGCCGCGCACGAGACTGTAGGTGCGTTGATTACGCTCACGGAACATCGCGTGCAGCGTCTGCTGCAATTGAAGACCGTAGGTCTGGCGCATGATTTCCGCTGACGTGCCTGATGGAAACGCCGCGTGATCGGGCCACAACCACTCGTCGATCCCATCCACTTCGTCAATCTTGTAACCAGAAACACCAATGGCGAGATGCGTTTTGTCGTGGTGGTCTTGAAGAATCTTGCGAGAGACTTCAAGGGTGTAGTCCGGCACAACGCCCAGCCACACCATGTGTGAGCCGGTGTGCGGTAACATCGCGCGATACATCGATGATTCCGGTGAGATGTACGGGTTCTCCCACAGGTTAACTCGGATTCCCTTCGCGCTCATGTCCGAAATGAATGACGCTGGTTCTGGAAAGTTTTTCGAGTTCCAGTCGAACGTTCCGGGATACGACTTCGATTGCCAACCGGGTTCGAGACCGATGACGTCGAGCGGGAAATCTTGAGCCGCGAACTGTGCGACCTCATCGCGAATGGCATCCGCTGGCGCATTCGTTGGTACGCGATGCCAAAAGCCGAGGCCCCAACGCGGCGGGAGCGCACCGCCACCGAAGTAGAGATTGTACCGGCGTATCGCATCGAGTGACGTCGGGCCGGCAAAAATGAAGACTTCCAGACCCGGCCCGACCACGGAGGCTTCCACTGCGTCCGACTGGGGGCGCGCGGCCCATTGTGAATCGGTATTGCGATCGCGGATGGGGGGGAGGTTCGCACTGTCGCGCCGATTACCGATGCCGGGGTATACCGATATGAACCGCGCGGTGTTGAAGAACACGCCGTAACCCTCGCTGGACACATAGAACGGGACGGGGGCATGCGTCCTTCCCTGCACATCGCCATAGTGGTCAACCCGCAAATGATGGACGCTGCCGCGCCGGTTCATCCCTCTGAACTGAAGGCCGAAGCCGTAGAGACGTTCGTCCTCGCCCAGTGGCAAATGGGCGACTGCGCGTCCCGCGACCATCGATCCGCGGGACAATCCATTTGCAAATGGAATGGGCGACGAATTCATTGCCCCAAGGGCCTCGCGCTTCGGTTCCGCCGCAGCGAATGAAGCCAAATCGGTCGAGTCGACATCCCCGATTTGTGCCGACCAGACGCCTGGCGCGCGTTCAACCCACGCGAGCAGCGTCATCGTATCCAGTGACACGTCCTGGGCTTGTGCGGTAGCGATTCGCGACGCGATAAATAGCGCCAACGACGCCGCGTTAATTCGATATTTCGTTCTTCGTCCGAGTGTTCGTGCTAACGACGTGCATATTGATTGGATGGGCATACGGATCTCCGGAAAAGTAGCGTGAAGTATAGCAAACGCTCTCTCAAGACCTTGATCGTGTGCGTCGGCGTTGGGGGATCGGAGTGTCACGTCGCTACCCTCCTCGTTATGACGGTGTGCGATTCGAAGCGGCATCGCATTTTGTGCGATGGTACCGCGACTTGATTGATAGAATTTTATTGGGAGAAGCAGGCTATGATCGATGACAGCATTAAAATTGGACGACGTGAACTCTGCGCGGCGGGGCTTGGCGCTGTTGCGCTCGGGATGTCGGCAACCGGCGCAGATGCCGCTGACGAAGCGGAGCCGACATTGAAGTCGCAGTTTCTTTTCGAAATGGAAGCGGAGCTGGAGCCACCACAAGATATCGGCGACCGTCAAATTTACATTGCAAAGAGCGGTGTTGTCAGCGGCCCGCGTATCAAGGGAACATTGGTCCCTGGCGGTGGCGATTGGTCGATGAAACGTTCGGACGGCTCCACGCTGCTCGACGTACGCGGCACGATGAAAACGGATGACGGCGCGCTTGTGTACACGTGGTATCGCGGTATCGTTGCGCCGAAAGACGGCGGCATGTATTTTCGGACGACCCCGTATTTCGAAACGAATTCCGAGAAATACGCGTGGTTAAATCACGTCGTCGCGGTTGGGGTATTCAAACCGGTGGCAGGTAAAGTCGCGTACAACGTATTTGAGATTCTGTAGCGACCCGTTGCGAGAATTGCGATTTGGTTAATCAACGAACATGAATTCGTTCGAAAGCAGCAATGCTTGCGCATAGGCCTCCCAGGCGTTGAGCGGCTCTGGTGGTTTTGGGCGGGGGCCTTCAAAGTCGCCGCGGCATGTCCATTCGAGGCGACCGCCGGGGTTGCCGTCCAGCGTCTCCAAGGCTTTGATGTTGGGCGACCAGAGGAAGCTATCCCAGCCGTCGCCGGATCCGCACGACGCGACAAAATCGATGATGTCGCCCTGTGATACTCGGACGCTCGGCACCGGGCTTGGCGGCGCGGAGTTGTGTGCGTCGCCTTGCCAGAGAATGCCTTCGCGATTTGACACGATATGCCCGCGGACACCATCGCCTTTGTCGGACTCGTGCCGAAACACACCGCTAATCTGAACGACCGCGTCGCGGGGTGCGACCCAGCGTCGAATCGCGGCATGGGCATTGTCGCGTCCGGCATGTCCGCCACGAACGTGCAGGGATACATAGCCGAATTGTTCGTCCGGGATTCTTTCGCCGGCATGCCACTTCTTTTCCGTGTAGTGCTCGAATGCGGTGAACGAGTTCACAACGCCCGCGTCCGCATCGATTTCGCCGTAGCCGTATTGCCAGATCGGCGGCGCGGGCGGCGATTGAATGGGTGCGGACTCGTAGCGTTCAACAAACTGATTTGCTAAATCGATTTCGTTCGCGCGTGGGTCGCGTTGAAAAATTTGGTGGTATAACCGTTCGACCCGTTCGATGCTGTCATTGCACGACGCATCGACCATCGAATTCAGACCTCGTGCCTGTTGCACGGAGAACGGCGCGTTCATCAGAAACAGTGCTTGTTGTGGCACTGTGGTTTGGTAACGTCGCGGACTGTGTGCGTCGGGCGTAGCGAAATCGAACGTGCGGAAAACACCGGGTAGGTTTTGGCGCTCGATTTGACTGTAGATGGTTCGCCGCGTAGAGAACGGTTCTTTTGTAATGGTTACCGCCGGACCGCCCATCTGTAAGTCTAACGCGCCGGATGCGGCAAGCAGGCTGTCGCGCATGGCTTCAAAGTCGAGGCGCTTTGGGTTTTGGCGAGCGAGTAAGCGGTTTTCAGGGTCGGTGGGGTGCGGGTCGCCCGCGCTCGATTGGCGGTACGCCGCAGACGACATGATCGTTCGGTGGAGATTCTTGATGGACCAGCCGTCTTCCATGAATTTCGTTGCGAGGTGATCAAGCAAGTCGGGATGCGTGGGCGCGTCGCTTCGTACGCCAAAGTCGCTCAACGTCCCGACGATGGGCGCGCCGAACAATTCGGTCCAAACGCGATTGACGAATACGCGTGCTGTCAGCGGATTGTCGCGGCTGGCGATGGCCTGCGCCATTTCCAAACGCCCGCTGCCATTCTGAAATGGCGTCTGTTTTCCATCGGTCAACACGGCGAGAAACTGCCGTGGCACCGTCGCCCCAACTTGTGAGGCCTTGCCACGTTTGAATATGTAGGGCTCCATTGGTGGAAGTTTTTCGACGAGTGCCGATGCGCGATCAGGGCGGCCGGGATGGGTCGCTTGATGCGCCTGTACGGCACGCCGGAATTGGGTATTCTTGTTGCGCGTCGGGATGTCGACGAGCTGATTGATGTTCGATTCAGGAAAGTTTGTTGCGCTGTCTTTGGCGTAAAAGACTTGGCGAAGCGATTCTGCTTCATCGTCGGCTAGTCGCAACGGAACCATGACTTCGTTGCCGGTTTGAATCGCGATCTGGGTCTGGGCCGCAAGGAGGTTCACCCATTCAAGATTGACCGCTTGGAGAACCTCTCCGTATCGATTTGCGAGGTCTTCCATGGACGCCGGGGGATTGTCGCGGATGGCCTCGGCAACTCGCGTGTTCAATGAATCGCGAAAGGCGGAGTCGTTCTTGATACGTTCAACGAGTGCGGCTACGCCTTCGGCAAACTGGTCTTTCGAAAGCGCGGCGAGCTCTACCCAGGGCGTGAAGATGGGGCCGGGCGTTTCCGTAAAGGGTTTTAGGTAGTTGCGCCAGCGATCGAGTAGGTGCCAGTGCAGGTCGCGCGCCGTGGCGAGTTCGCGAAACGGTGCGGTCTCGGTTATGTCGCGGGTATCGTGCGCCGCGAGTAAATATTCGGCAGCTTTGTCGCGCGCTTCGGCCAGCAATTTTACGTGCCACTTGTGGCGAAATGCGCGATGAGCACCTTGCTTTTCATCCAAAAGCGTGAGGTATTCTTGGTATTGAGGATCGTCCGGATCGGGATCGGCAATAAGTGGTAAGTTTTCGACACTCGGTTCATGTGAACTTCGAAATACGCCGTACAAGGAGTAATAGTCGGCGGCGGGAATGGGGTCGTACTTGTGATCGTGGCACCGGGCACATGCGACCGTCAACCCCAAAAGGCCGCGGCTCATTACGTCGATGCGATCGTCGGTTATGTCGTGAACATTGTTTAGGAACCGTCGGCCCAACGTGAGGAATCCCATCGCGGCGAGCGGCCGTTTGTCTTCACCGAGATCGAGTAAATCCGCGGCCAACTGCTCAACAATGAACCGGTCGTACGGCACGTCTTCATTAAAGGCGCGCACGACGTAGTCGCGATACGTGTGCGAATACGGATAGAAGCGATCCTCTTCGAATACGTACCCTTTCGTGTCACTATAGCGCGCGACATCCAACCAATGCCGGCCCCAACGTTCGCCATACCGCGACGAGGCGAGTAACCGGTCGATGAGTTGTTCGTACGCGTCAGGCGACTCGTCGTTGATAAACGCTGTGACTTCGTCCATCGTCGGCGCCAAACCGGTCAGATCGTATGAGGCGCGGCGAATCAGCGTGCGGCGATTCGCTTCGGATGACGGCGTCAATCCCGCGCCTTCAATGCGCGCGAGAATGAACCGGTCAATGTCGTTTCGAATCCAAGTATCGTTGTCGACTGCGGGAGGCGTGGGCTCGCGAACGGCTTGAAACGCCCAATGCGAATCTCGAATCGCGTCGACCTTATCCCGTGCGATAATTGGCCGGCCTTCGGGCCATGGCGCGCCCATCGCGACCCATTGCGTTAGCGCTTCAACGGCCTCCGCTGGGAGTTCGGTCTCCGGCGGCATTTTGAGCTCGCCCTCACGGCCAATCGCGCCGATTACGCGGCTGCCAGCAGGATCGCCAGGGATGATTGCAGGGCCATGTTTGCCGCCTGCCAGTATGGCGTCGCGGCCATCGAGCCGAAGTCCGTTTTCCTGTAGGTCCGGACCGTGGCACTCGAAACAATGCTCCGCCAGCACGGGGCGAATAAAGCGTTCAAAGAATTCTTCGTTTTCAGGGGCGACCTGTTCCGGTTGGGGCGGCTGCTCCGCGAGTTGGCGTAGGACCTCTTCAAGTGCATCGGCGGGCAGTTGGTCAACTGCCTGAATGAGCGCGTCAACGGGTTCATTTGCGAACGCTGTCGACGTTAGTACGAGGAGAGCGGTGGCGTACATCAAGCGGCGACGCATTGTTGCGCCACCGAATCGCGAGCACCTGAGCGTTTGAATATTCATTTCGACAACGGCCTTCGAGTATCGTCAGATCACACTCGCCACTATTATAGAAGATTTCTCACGTACGTACGAAATGACGGTCTGGAGGAGGAAGAGATTCGGTACTCTCAGAGACGTTTGTTGTCCGTGGATTGACCAGTTGCGTCATGGCGCCCTTGCGTGAGGCGCTCTACACCGATTCGGGCGATGCGGCGTATTCCTTGTTGCGAACGACATACGATGCCAACACAAGAAGTCCAATCACGATCAGGGTCAACGTGATCACAGCGCGAACCGTCCCAATTGGGGCTTGTGCGAGAGCAATCATGTCGAGTAGGACGGTTGTTTGCTCGTACCATTTTACGAATTGCGATTCGGGTAGCAGCGTTTGTAGGTAGGCTTGGATGGTGAAGAGGCGAATGTAGCCGGGGATGATGAGGCTTACTTTCTCCCAGCCGTAGACGAAGACGATCGCCAAAACGACTGGGCGTTTCGTGACCGTGCTTGCCGCGAGGCAGAGCGATCCGTACGCGAGTACACCGGCGATAACGACGATTGAATAACCGCCCAGATAGCGCGCGTATTCGATCGACAGCGGCATCTTGAGCGCGATCACGCACGCGCCGAACACGAGAAAAGTCGACGTTACGAAGAACGATGCGCAGACGGTTGAGTACGCGCAGAATTTTCCAATGACGAGCGCAGACCTTGGCAGCGGCCGAGAGAGAAGCAACGGAAACGTCCGGCTTTCCATTTCATCGCCGAGTAGCGACGTCGCGAAAAAGATGGCGCCTAGCGGTACCAGCATACCGATATAGAGGAATTCCATACTAATGATGAAGACCTCTTGCCCGTCGATGGTTACGTTGTCCGGAACGAGATAGGCGAGCAGGAACGGCATGAGCGCTGGTAGCACGATGACCGCGGCCATCACGCGTACGCGGCGTCCGCGCAATAACAACCACATGGTGAATGACGCGACCGCTGAAGCGGTCCGTACAAAGTGTGCGGCGTCCAATCGCGCATGCGGCGAGGGCGTCGGTTGCTCGGGCAGCGGAAGCGGGGGAGGGTTTTGAGTATCGGTCGTCATAGTTATTTCACCAAGTACTCGAACACGGCTTGCAGGTTGTCGTCCGGCGACGTGATGCGATCGATCTGAAACTCGTCTTCCAATACCAATTCCGGTAACCGATCGTAGAACGCGTTCGGATCGCGGGTGAAGACATGGAGGCCGCCGCCTGATTCGTCGAATTCCATGGACACGATGTGGGGATGATCGAGCAGGCGGCTCGCGAGCTCGCGCGGCCGGTCGCATTCGATCGAAACCGAATGCGGATGCTGGTCAATGAGATCGCGAATGTGACGGATATCGCCTTCGGCGAGCACGCACCCGTTGTTCAACAGGATTACGTTGCTCGTTACGTTCTCAATTTCATACAGGATGTGACTGGATACGACTACGGTCTTTCCCTCGTCGCCCAATTCGCGAATGAGTTGAAACGTGTCGTGACGCGCGACCGGGTCGAGGCCGGTCATCGGCTCGTCGAGAAATAAGACTTCCGGGTCGTGCGCCATGCACTGGGCAAGTTTGACGCGTTGCCGCATACCCTTGCTGTAAGACGCGATACGATCGTGCATGCGGTCGGTCATGCCCGCGCGTTCGATGGCTTTCAGCGAGGATCGAATAGCATCAGCCGAATGCATCCCTGTGCAGCGCGCAAGCGCGACGACAAACTCGTAGCCCGTCATCTCTTCGTAGTAGTTTTCGCCGTCTGGGCAGAATCCGATTCGTCGGAGCACATCGTAATTCGACCAGATGGGCTCGCCGAATAGGCTGAGTTCGCCCTGACTTGGCCGAAGTTGCGATGTGCACAGCTTGAAAAACGTCGATTTTCCTGCGCCATTTGGCCCTAACATGCCGGTGACCCCGGGGCCGATACGTGCGGAGAACTTGTTTAGCGCCACGACTTCGCCGAACCAGCGGGAGACGTCTTGTGCGTGGAT
Organism: Candidatus Hydrogenedentota bacterium; assembly: GCA_029262095.1. Classification (GTDB taxonomy): domain Bacteria; phylum Hydrogenedentota; class Hydrogenedentia; order Hydrogenedentales; family SLHB01; genus JAJDAB01. The sequence continues at coordinate 330 of JAJDAB010000123.1, read as the reverse complement.
CGTTACGCTCATGAACCGACCTCCACGGCGCGAATCCGGTGGAACGTGAGTCCTGCGCAGATGATGCACCATGCCGCGATCACGTAGATCGCGTAGGGCCAATACGAGTCGGCGGGGACTTCCTGCCGAACCAGAACGAGGCCGAGTACATCCGCGGAATGACCGACACTCCACTACTTCAGATTTGGCCTGTGCGTGATCTCCGAGACGAATTCGGAGAGCGCTCGGTTCATAAACAAGATTGCACAGAAGGATACGGCGGCGAACCTTGTGCTTCGACTGAGGGCGGAACACAGCATCGCCAGTGTCGCCGACGGCAGTGCAATTGCG
>JAJDAB010000122.1 GCA_029262095.1 Candidatus Hydrogenedentota bacterium | reverse complement strand
GATGTCGTCATCGTCGATAATTTCGCGACAGGCCGCCGGGAAAACTTGAATCCGAAAGCGCGTTTTGTGGAGATGAGCGTTGGTGATAAAGCATTGCACGAGCTGTGCGCCGAGACGTCGTTCGATGCTGTATGCCACTTGGCCGCGCAGATTAACGTAACCGCTAGTGTCACGGATCCGCAATTCGATGCGCGCGTGAACATACAAGGCACCATCAACGTGCTGGAGTGTTGCATAAAACACGGGATCAAGCGTCTCATTTTCTCGTCCACGGGTGGCGCCATTTACGGATCGCCGGAAGAATTACCCGCACATGAGGAAACACCCGCAGAACCGGTGAGCCCATACGGTGTGAGTAAACTCGCGTGCGAAGAATACATAAAGATGTACGGGCGCGAACACAACCTGGAGTACGTCTTGCTCCGATACGCGAACGTATTCGGCCCGCGTCAAAATGCCCACGGCGAATGCGGCGTGTGCGCAATATTGACCGACCTCATGCTCGCGGGCAAACAGCCGACCCTGTATGGTTTCGGCGATCCTATCCGAGACTATGTTTACGCCGGTGATGTCGCGAGGGCCAATGTCTTGGCTCTAGAACATGGAACCGGCGAAACGATCAACATTAGTTCCGGTACGGGTTCGACGGTTACCGAAATCTTCGACACGTTAAAGCAAGTAATCGGTTTTCCACAGGATCCGGAGCTAGCGCCGCTTCGACCTGGCGAGGTTGAGAGCATCATCTGCAGCAATGATCGCGCGCGCGATGTGTTAAATTGGTCGCCGACGGTCGGCTTGCAGAAAGGTTTGGAAGCGACCGTGGCATCAATGCAAACGGGAAACTAATCTATGCACCTACTCGACGAGTACATCGCAGGTCTTCAAGAAGCGCTCTCCGGAATCGACCGCGCAGCATTCGACACAATGGTTTCGGAGTTCGTTCGCGTTCAATCCGATGACGCCTGCCTTTTCGTGGCGGGAAACGGGGGGAGCGCAGCAACCGCGTCGCACATCGTAAACGATTTTATTAAGGGCGCCGCGTGGCCAGCGTCAGGCCGAAAACCGTTGCGCAAGCCTTTGCGCGTGGTCGGCCTCGCAGATTGTGTACCCCTCATGACCGCGTTCGCGAATGATAATGCGTACGACTATATGTTCGCGGCGCAATTGGAAGCCCTTGGCCGGCCCGGCGACGCGTTGTTATTAATATCCGGAAGTGGCAATTCACCTAACATTGTTGAAGCGGCAAAAACCGCGCAGATGTCGGACATGACGGTTATCGCCATGACCGGGTTCGACGGCGGCGAAGTCGGGCGGATGGCAGACATTCACGTACATGTTCCGTGTAGCTCGATGCCGCAGGCGGAAGACGCGCACCTCATCCTGCAACATGCGTGCGTTGAGGCGCTGAAGACCGCTTTGCGAGCGACGTAGCGAATTCACACCTAGGAGAAGAAAATATGGACGCCGCGAACCCACCGACAGTAAGCCGTAGGGAAGTGTTTCGCGCCGGCGCCGCGATCGCCGTAGCCGGCGTCGCCGCCACGAAGGCGCAAACGGCTCACGGCGCGGCCGTGTCATTGAGTCCGGGCGCGACGGTGCTCTTTCAAGGCGATTCCATTACATACGCTGGCAGACTTTTCAATAAGCAAATAGCGAACGACTTCCAAGGCCTTGGCTGTGGTTATGCCTTGATAACCACAGCCCAGCTGATGGACACCTACCCGACACTGAGAATCCAATGCCACAATCGCGGTATCAGCGGAAACGCGATATCCGACCTGGCCAATCGGTGGCAGGAAGATGCCCTCGATCTTGAGCCGGACTTGCTGAGCATACTGGTTGGTGTCAATGACGTTTGGTATAAACTCAGTGGTAAATCCGATGGAACGGTGGATAGCTATGAATCGGGCTACCGAGAGCTGCTGGAGCGAACACGCGCCGCGCTTAGCGAAACCACGCTTGTCGTTTGCGAACCATTCGTATTCCGTACTGGCTCGGTAGGCGATTCCTGGATGCCCGAGATCAATGCACACCGCGCAGCAGCAAAACGGGTCGCTGATGAAGCTGGCGCGATTTGGGTGCCTTATCAGACCGCCTTCAACGACGCGATCACTGAAGCCAATCCAGTCGAGTATTGGTCGAGTGACGGCGTGCACCCCACGCTAGCAGGCCACGCGCTCATGGCACGTACGTGGTTGGATGCGACGGGTCTCGCAAAATAGGCAACCGCCTCGCGGGATTTAAGAACTAGCGGAGAGGATATACCGCGCAGCATCCCGTAAATCGATTGCAACGTGATTCGGCGGCGAGGGTGGCATTTCGCCAGATTCGTAACGGTCCGCATCGTTACCCGACAACACGAGTATTGATGGACATCCGGCAAACCGAGCCGCTTCCAGGTCTTTGTACGAATCACCGACAAGATAGGTGGTCGATGGATCGAATTGGTACTTCGCCTGTGCTTGCAAAATTAGCCCCGGCTTCGGCTTTCGGCAATCGCAATCGACCGCGGTCAAATGCCGACAATAGAAAAACTCGCTAATCTTGCCACCGCTCGAATTCCGAATCTGCGTCGCAAGATGTTCCGAAATCATGGTGAGGCCATCCTCGGAGAGCAATCCCTTTCCAACGCATTGTTGATTGGAAACGATCAACACGCCGAAGCCATCGTCATTGAACAATCGAACGGCCTCGGCGGCCCCATCCAATAGAACCACGTCATCAATTGAAGTTACGTACCGATTGGCCGGTGCCTTGTTGAGCACACCATCGCGGTCAAGCAGAACAAATCGTTTTACTTCGTTTGTCATCAAGTACGGCCTAGAATCTTCTCGTAGCGTGAAAACGCCCCTGGGATTCTGTTATACCGACGCCTTCACTTGATCACAATGCGGAGTATTAAGCGGTGGCGGACAAGAGCGAATCGTTGACGGGCGTAATTCTAGCCGCAGGACGTGGCACGCGGATGGGCGTGTTGTCTACGCGTCTGCCCAAGCCCGTGTTACCGGTGCTGAATCTTCCCAGCGTGTACCACCAAATGCGGCTGATGAAAGCGTGCGGCGTGCAACGAGTCGTGATCGTAGTAGGTCATCTCGGATTTGAGGTGGCGCGCCAAATCGAACGTCTCCCGTCCCTAGGCGTAGAGATTGAGTACGTCCCTCAGGATCAGGCGCTAGGCATCGCGCATTCCGTGGGCGCACTGGAATCGCACATCGATTCACCATTCCTCTTGTTTCTCGGCGATATTTATTTGCACGGCCCTAAACTCGACCGCATGTTGGATACCTTCAAAAAGCATGAGGCCGATGCCGTTATCGGTTCGATACGTGAAGAGGACCCGAGTAGTATTTCGCGCAATTTCTGCATCGAAACGGACAAGAAAGATCGTGTAACGCGCGTAATCGAAAAGCCACGTACACCCGCGAGTGATATCAAAGGCATTGGCGTGTACCTTTTCGCGCCTTCGGTATTCGATGCCGTGCGGCGAACGCCTCGCACCGCGATGCGCGACGAATATGAAATTACGGACAGCATTCAGATCATGGTCGACCGGGAGCAAAAGGTATTCGCATGCGATTGCGCGGATCAGGACGCGAATATCACCAACCCGCAAGACTTACTGGGCATCAATCTCCAGGCGTTGGCCGCGAGCAGTGAGATTAATCTTGTGGACGACAGCGCAACGCTCGGCGCGAATGTCGCACTGAATCGAGCCATCATCGGCGCGGGCGC
>JAJDAB010000121.1 GCA_029262095.1 Candidatus Hydrogenedentota bacterium | reverse complement strand
GATCTCGACATTCCGATCGGTGGTCTCACTACCGAATTCGGCGCGTTCCGAGTGGTTGGATATGCTGAAGCCGACGATGGCCGGCAAGTCGCGCTCGGCGGCGACAGCTACGTATTTGCTGTCGAGTTTTCCGACCCACCCAGGGCGCACAGCATCATGGCGTACTCTCAGAGCGACGACCCGAAGTCGCCCCACTACACCGATCAGTGCGAAATGTTTGCGAAAGGTGAGTGGAAGCCGGTGTTCTTCACCGAGGCGGATATCGCGTCGAATCTTGAACGCAGTTATCGGCCTTAGCTGTCGGTTCTGTGAAATCGTGCGTGTTCGCACGGTATTGCGAGCGTATGCTAAGATCGGCACGTGCAAACAACAATGACATTGGACGAACTTTACCGGCCCGTTGAGGAGAGTCTCGACCAGGTCCGCCACGCCGTGGCTGATCTGTGGGAAGACGCCCTCAAACTTGTGTACGGCCCTGGTGCGAATCCGCCTAAGATGGGCGGCAAGATGTTGCGGCCAGCCCTATGCCTGTTGTCCGCAGGTGCCTTGGGTGCGAAAGATCTGTCCGAATTCGTCCCCATGGCCACGGCGATGGAACTGCTCCATATCGCCGCGCTCGCGCATGACGACGTCATTGACGATTCCGATACACGCCGTGGTCAACGCTCCTTGAACGCCCAATGGGACAACCACACAGCCGTCCTCGGGGGCGACTATTTGGTGGCGCGATCCATTGGAATTCTAGGGCATTACGACAACACCCGAGTCATTACCAACGCAATCGACTCGGTACGTGAGATGGCTGAGGGCGAGTTGACGCACTTCGGCCAACGCTCGAGCGAACCAACAGAAGAATCTTGTATCAGCCTGTCGCGACAGAAGACCGCGAGTCTTTTTGCCGTGACGTGCAGCACCCCAGGCTGCCTAACGATTGGTGAGCCATCTAGGGCACTTCACAATTATGGACACGGGTTCGGTATTGCATTTCAAATCGCCGATGATCTGCTTGACCTGACGCAAGACCCTGAAACGTTAGGGAAGCCGGCGTGTGGCGATATCGTAGAGGGCAAGACGACGCTACCGTTGTTGCAATTGCGCGCCGCACTCGATGAGGAAGGCGTGCAGCGTTTAGCCACGATGACTGGTGGCGAACTTACCGAAGATGATAAGGAATGGGTCGGCACGGTTATTGAATCCACCGGCGTTCGGGCGCGGACGGAGGCGGTGGCTCAGGGCTACGCGGACGATGCACGGCGATCGATTCAGGACCTCTCCCCCAGCCGTTACAAAGATACGATGGTTGGCCTCACGGAGTTTGCGCTCGCGCGGGTCTCTTAGGGTCCCGGACCGGTTGGGACCGTGAACGTGAATGTCGTTTCGCCCTGGCCCGATTGCACCGCCATCTCCCCACCCCAGAACGCAACAATTTTGCGTGAGTTATACAATCCGAGTCCGGCGCCCTTGGTTCCCGCGCCCGTTTCGAGCCGCACGAACTTCTCGAACAACTTTTCCTGATCAGCCTTCGGTATTTCCGGCCCCTGATTGGTGACGGTCACCCGTGCACCGTCACTGTCAGTAGTCATCGAAACCATGATCTCAGTGTCTAGATCGCCGTATTTGATCGCGTTCGATATGAGATTTCGTATGACAATCTCAACTTTTTCTGAATCGGCCCACAGTTCGGCTTCCTCGTTGTCCGGGAGGCATTCAAATCGCACGTGCATTCTTTTTCGGCGGAGAGACGGTTGCATATCCGCGATCACCGGATTCAATACTTCTTCTGAGAACAGCAGCCGGTCGTGTGTGAGGGTAATGGAACCACTTTCAATGCGAGAAAGATTGAGATAACGCGTGATCATTTCATCCAACAACGAGGCGTTGCGATCGATCATGTCCAAACACGTTCGCACGCCATCGAGGTTTCCGGCAGCTACATGTTCCTCAGCAAAATCAACGGCGCCAATCACACAAGCCAATGGCCCCTTCAGTTCATGATTGGCCAGCCGGAACATGTATTCGTACAAGCGCCGCAGCTCAGTGTGTTCCGTATCGTCTAGGAAGAGAAGCGAATAGACGAGGTCGCCGGAATGTGCACCGAGGATTCGACCGCTAATGTGTAAATGATGATTTCGATCGTCGACCATGAAATCGCCGCTATAGGTGAATTCTTTTTGTTCGGCCAACAGACGTGTTACACGGCCTCGAAGGCGATCGGGGAGGGCGGGGTCCAGTAGCGATAGGCGTTCGAGGTATACATCAATGTGGATACGCTCATCGTCACGGAGCGCAATGCCTAGGCGCTCGCCCAGGTTCGAATGGACGCTCGCGCCGAGGGTCTCTCCAGCACGGTTGAATCGCACACGGTATTCTTGTTTCGGGGCTGAATCGGCCCGCGCGGGTACTGCCATTTCTGCGAGAGGTCCCCAACTACTTGATACGGAATGATGCGGTGAATACAGATGCCAATCCCGCATACCTTACCACACGGCACGTAGTATTCTGTACTGGCGAGCCCGTATGCTTTAGTCGGAAATATGGAAAAACGGGATTCGGAAGGTCGAAAGACTCGGCGTGCTACCCGCGTCCGTTGGGTCCGTACCCTGAACTATTTCGATCCAATCGCCTACACCATCACCGTCCGTATCATAGAGATTCGGATTGGTGACGAAACCGAAAGTACCAGCAAGTTCATCGGCATCCGAAATGCCGTCGAAGTCTGTATCGAGGTCGTCATCTTGAATGGTTACGGTTGCCGTTAATTCGAGCGACGCCAGAACGCCGCCACTCGGGTTGGTGAAACTAACCGAAAAGTCCTCGTCGATTTCAAACGAACTGTTGTCGACAATCGGCACGTTCACGACACCGCTGGTGTTGTTATCACTGATCGTCAACGTTCCGGACGTTCCGGTGAAATCCGATCCGTCCGCAGCGGTGCCTGCCTGTGTCGCATAGTCGACCGTGATGCTGTTACCGACGCCTGGCGCGGCGCTTAACGACACGTTCAACACTGCCGTGCCTGCGGCTTCTGACACGTTTATCGCCGCCAAACTCAAACTAATCTCCGGGACCGCAGGTCCGATAAAACCCGACATCATTGGGTATGAAACATCGAACCGACCGTAATAGTCCGGACTCGAATTCGAGCATGCCGCGAGTCCGCCCCAAAGTTGACCGATGATTTGGCCAGTGGCCGTAATGAAAAGCGGACATCCGGAGGATCCGGGTTCGGTGACGCCGTCGGACCAGGTCGTCTGGTGGAATCGCGCGCGCGGCGCGCCAGAATAAAGAGGTTCTCCTGTGTCGTTCGTAACGTCGCCAAAGGAAATTCGTTTGAAATCGCCGGATGGGTGATGAACAGTCGTTATGGGCGTTCCGACTGGGGCCTCGGCGGAGGTCCAACCCAAGAACATGGCGCCAGCAGCCGGGGCGTTGTTTAGCCGCAGCAAAGCAAAGTCGGTTCCCGTCGCCTTAATGCTTGTTGCAAGAAACGTGGCGCCGCCGATGGTTCTCGGAACGGCAGCAGGATTGGGCGGATTTGCGGGAACTTCGCAGATACTTGTCTGGTAAAACCAGTACATCTCGATAGTGGACGCGGTCGGTTGGTCATCAACGCAGTG
>JAJDAB010000120.1 GCA_029262095.1 Candidatus Hydrogenedentota bacterium | reverse complement strand
GAGCTTTCCGGTGGCCAGCAACAGCGCGTCGCGGTTGCGCGATCGCTGTCCAACGATCCGCAAGTCATTCTCGCGGACGAACCGACGGGAAACCTGGATACGTCTACTGGCGAACAGATTATGGGTATGTTGATCGACCTGAACGCGCAAGGAAAGACCATACTCATGGTAACCCATGAGCCCGAAGTGGCTGCTCATACGCAGCGTCGCGTTCATATGCGTGATGGGCTCATCGAATGCATCGAAGAAGACTAGCGCCGCAGCCCGGCTACGAGGTCCGTCCATGGAAAAGCTGAGGCTCATTCGCAATACGCAACTCGGTATCAAGAATCTCCTCCTGCACAAGCTCCGTTCATTTCTCACGATGCTTGGAATTGTGTTTGGTGTCGCGAGTGTTATCGCGATGCTCTCGATCGGCGAAGGCGCCAGTAAATCCGCGCTGGATGAAATTCGCCACCTCGGTAGCACGAACATCATTCTTCAATCCAAGAAACCCGTTGAAGATGAGGCCGCAACGAACGTTCGTACCATGCTCAGTATTTATGGTCTGACCTACGAGGACGAGCGGCGAATCGCGATGACGTTCGATGCGGTTGAACGTACCGCGCCCGCCAAGATCGTCCGAAAAGAAGCGCGGCTCGGCGATCGTTCTCTCGAATTGCGCATCGTGGGGACGACGCCCGAATGGTTCGACCTCGTGGCCCGGCCAATTGCCGCAGGCCGCGTATTGTTGCCGCGGGATATCAGTGAAGTCTCCAACGTTGTTGTGCTCACGGAGTTTGGTGCGCGCAAAGTGTTGGCAACGCGCGAGTCCATCGGTGAGAGTCTTCAAATTAAGGGGAACAGTTTCGAAGTGATTGGAATTGTACAAAGCGATTCCGGTCAGGGTGGGAGCATTCAAACGCCTGATCAACAAGTGGACGCCTACATCCCGCTCAATGTCGCGCGCGAACGGTTTGGCGATATGAACTTTCGCATGATGACCGGGTCATTCGTGCGTGAGAGCGTGCAGTTGCACCAACTCATCGTTCAGGTGAAGTCCAACGACGAAGTCGAGGCTGTCGCCGCCGGTATCGATTCAATGATGAAACACTTTCACAAGAAGACCGATTATGACATCAGTATTCCGTTGGCACTTCTTCGGCAGGCCGAAGCTACGAAGCGCACCTACAACATCGTGCTCGGCTCCATTGCGAGTATTTCCCTGCTCGTCGGCGGCATCGGCATTATGAACATCATGATGGCATCCGTCACCGAGCGGACACGAGAGATCGGCGTCCGCCGCGCGATTGGCGCGCGGAGGCTCCAGATTATTATTCAATTCCTAATTGAAACGATTGTACTTTCCACGACGGGCGGATTCATCGGCATCGCGATAGGCCTCGCCATTCCTTGGGCGGTCACCGTTTTTGCCGGTATGCCGACCATTGTCACCGGTGCGTCCCTCGGCCTCTCCGTAGGTATTTCCATGGCGGTCGGCGTAATCTTCGGTCTCTATCCCGCCATTCGCGCAGCCAATCTCGACCCGATTGTTGCCCTTCGCCACGAATAGTGGTGATAGCCGTTTTTTGTCAATAGGCGTATGCTAGAAGGTGGCTCTCATAATTCCCTTGGATGCGATTTCGCTGTAATGCTGTTGAAAGGAGGTATCCCATGCCTTTGCTTTCCTCGCTCACGCGCGAAGACGTCGCGAAAACAAAGCAGTTGCTTGATACTCGTATTGCGGATGCCCACTCGCTTGACGTGGCGTCGCAGCTCTTCACCGACACATTATTTAAACAGTTCGAGGAAGATGCCGCGCTGATTCGTGTCTACTCCACCGTTGCCTACGGTGACTTGCCCGCCGAAACCCAAAAGTTTGTACACGCTATCGCGGACGACAACGGCGTCACCGATCGGCTTCATGGCGAAACGCCCGTCCTGTCGCTTATGGGAACAACTGGAAAAGAAGAAGCGTGGTGTGATCGCCGCTTGTCGCATGGTCACATGGGTATCCCCATGGTGTCGTCGGCGTTTGTCGATGCGATTCCGATGGTATCGCGGCTGTTGCAGCAGATGGGTGTGGGAATCGACTGGATCGACTCGACCGACCTGCGAACAGCGGTATCCGGCGCGGCTCAAATGTCTGGCTTCTTCTACGTACCCAATGCGTCAACGGAAAAGGACGCGAAAGGACGATTGGTGATACCGGCACAAGACTTCGTGACCGACTACCGAATCAAGACCGTGTCCGGAGTCGGGGCTACTTACAGTAGCGGGACGATGGCTGTAGCAATCGTTTTTGCGACTCGCTCGGTTACCATTGCTGCAACGCGGCACTTGCAACCACTAATCGACGCGTTCGTGTCTTCGACCACGGGATTGGTTCAGCACGGCGCGCTCTTCGCGGATTAAGTTTAAGCGGTGCGTGCTAGTTCGGCCTCGATCGCGATTGCGCGCGTTATCAATTCGTCGGCGACCCGCGTCTGATTCGCATCCAATTCTTTGACTGGCGCGCGACAATGGCTCGTCGCGAATACTCCTTGCGCATTTAGGAGTCGCTTGAAGAACGCGATTGAAATGTCGAGTCGTTGATTCGAGAACGCGAGTACGGGGAGAACGCGTTCGAATAATTCGAGTGCTTTTTCTCGATCGCCCGAGGTGTATCGCGCGTAAATCTCGGTATAAATTCGATGCATGCCTGTGGGCATGAATGCGTGAGCGCCGCGATCTAGCGCTTCGATCATTTGCATGACGGCCCACCCACCTGCGACCTGCAATCGGCCTTCTGTTGCTTCGAGTACGGCGGAGTACTTCGGCCCCGCGGGAATCACTTCGATTTTCAGCCATGTGAACGCCGGAATACGTTCGAACAAGCGCGTAACAAATGGAATGGGTAGTCCTTCGCCTACGGGATCCCAATCCTGTAGCATGATGAATCCCGGTTCGAGTTCCCCGATTTCACTCAAATCCTGCTCAAACGTTAGCTCATCCTTAAGTGGCATGTTCACCAGTACGCCTGCGCAACCGAGATCGCTCGCCTCCCGCGCGAATCGCAAACGCGCTTCCTGCGTCGCCGCACTCGCTCCGCCGATTACGGGTACGCGGCCAGCGGACGTTTCGACGACGGTCGAAATAAGAGTGATCCGTTCGTCCTCCGTGAGCGCGTCCACTTCGCTCGCCAACGCGGGGACTAGAAATCCGGCCACGCCTGCGTCAATGGCGCTTTGCACGTTCGTACGGAGTCCGGGCAGATCAAGCCCGTCATCGGCGGTGAATGGTGTATTCAGTACGGTGATGATGCCACGCATGATTCGGTTTGATCCCAGTTAATGGTTGCCTTCGTCTCAGAATTGCTATCGTGCACGTGCGTGGGAGGTGAACGCAATGCGGGCGCTCTCTTCGTAAGTACGGTCGATCGATCCAGCGAATGACTTCGGGTTGGTTGACCAACGAAATTGAAAGTTAGCTTACATGTTTACGAGTCGAAACATCTTGGTGACCGGTGGGTCAAAGGGCATTGGTCGCGCGATCTGCGAGGTGTTGGCGCGACGTGGGGCGAATGTATTCATTCTAGCGCGCGGACAGGCGGCGCTAGACGAAACTGTGGCGGCGATTCGGGTTACTAACCCCGAAGTGCGCGTGGAGTCGTTGGCTTGCGACGTGACCGATTATGCCGAAGTCGAAGCGGCGGTTTCGAAAATGCGGGAGGTGTTCGGCGGAATTGACGGCGTCGTCAATAATGCGGGCATCGCGATTCCTCGCTATTTCGAAGATATCCCGCCCGAGGAATTCGAACGTGTAATGCGCGTCAATTACTTGGGGAGTGTGTATCCGACCAAGGCGGCGTTGCCCCATCTGGAAGCGGGCGCGTTCATCGCGGTCACGTCGTCGGTCGCGGGATACCTCGGCGCATTCGGGTTCACGAGTTACGCGCCCACGAAATTCGCCCAAATTGGGTTTGCCGAATCATTGCAACAAGAACTCGCGCCGCGTGGCATTCGCGTCGCCGTGTTATGTCCGC
>JAJDAB010000119.1 GCA_029262095.1 Candidatus Hydrogenedentota bacterium | reverse complement strand
TGGTGCAACTTGACTCAATGGATATTTCCCCCATGTACGAGTACTCAAGATTGGCGAGTCCAGTATCGGACGCCAGAGCACAGTCTCCCCCGAGACACAAGTTCATAACTGTCAACACTTTATCAAATATGGCAGGAACCGTCAACTCCTGAAATTGGCAGTTTCAGGGCAAACTGGCCGGTCGAACCGTTAGGATCGATGAACTAATTGATCTGTGGAACTATGAAAATCTGGATAAACTCGAAGAAGAAGCCGAGCAATGACACAACCAATTCCCCAAAAACGCTAACGAATATCGAGCCAATACTTCCCACCGATCATTTCTCCCGTAATTGGTCTCGCCCCGCACACTGATGCGCTGCCGTTCTAGGCGCATGCATGATCAACTAACTGGTCGATGCCGAATCCGCTGATTCACTCAATGTTCGACCATACAGTTGGGCGGCCAAGGTCGCCGGACTGTCGTACACTTCCACGATTCGGTCGAGTTGGGTAATTTTGAACACTTTCAGGACGTCGTTATTCATCCCACACAGCCGAATATCACCGCCGGTTTCACGGCACTTTCGGTGCAAAACCAGAATTTCGGACAACGCCGCACTAGAAAGATACTCGACGTTCTCAAAGTCTAGTAGCAGTCGGCAACCGGGGTGAATTCTAACGTACTCCAGCGCCTCGGCACCAAACCGAGCCACGTTCGCCGCTTCCATCGCGTCCGGCTGGGTCACCCGTGTAATCGTTACGAGTCCAGCTTCTTCGAACGAGACGCTCGATTCTTCACTCATCGCATACAACTCCGATGCGTAATTCCCGAAATCGGGACGTTCCCAAAACAGGGTAGTTGTATCATAGATGCGAGGATAGAAGACAGATCGCCCCGAATTATGTGTAGACAAAAAAGTGGCTGAAGGCGTCGGGGGGGGCGCCTTCAGCCGTACGCCGTGTCCGCCAAGAACGGCGTTAAGGGGGCTGATTTATTCGGATTTGGGAGTTCTTGCTATGCGTCGACCGGCATGGGCCGTTCTAATTTTCGGTGGTGAGGCGATGGAGATACGTTGCCTACAATGAGGCCGTCTCTAGTTCCAAAAGTCCCCGATCTCCGATTATTCTGTGCTCCGCTTAGCGTTCATCCCAACCCGTGTGTTGATACAGTTAAACGCAATATTCTTGCCATGATTCGATTAAATTGCTAAGCCATTGCTATGGAGGGAGTTGCGAAAATGGTAGGTGTCTCGAATAGTGGTCAACCCCGTGGGAATTGTGTTAAATCGGAATAATTAGCTCAGAATTGACAACATTGTTTCGCGCTTGTTTCAAGGATGACGTGCGGAATAGTGAAGGCGAGGCTACGCGAACGAACAGAGCGATTCGACATAGTCGCGGCTACCGTCGTTCGCCCACGGATCGAGCTCGGCGGGGTCTTTGAGTTGTTGGCCGCGCTTTCTCGGCACGGCCAGATATCCGCACGAGAGTCCGGATAGTGCCGTCATGTCGCTCCACAGCTTTTCGCATTGTGCGACCGGATAGACATCTTCGTGTCCGTGTCCCCACCGCCGTTTGACGTCCTTAATCGTGACGTAGGTAGGCATGCGTTGGGCAATCGTCCGTACAGCGGTTGCGACGGCGTCGGGATTCTCAGTGATCTGGTCCCGTTCGAGTCCAAATGCGTGGAGGAGTGGATCGATTTGAATCCATGTGGTCATGGAACTGTAGTACCGCAATTTGAATTCGTCCTCCTCGCAGGGTTGGGCGAGCCCCTCCACAATGCGCAATTGACCATTGACCCTGGCCAAACCGCCACCGCGATCCGTTCCAAAGCGGGGGATGACTTCGAATGTGAGCGTATCATTCGAGGCGAGATGCATGCCCAAGGCAACCGGATCAGCCGCGGCGCCCAACGTATCGACGTTATGGAGCAACAACGTCTGGACGTTGGGGTATTTATCCAACAGGTCTGCGAGGGTGCCGTTCAGCAGAACGTTCGCAAATTCGTACCAATGTCCCGGCGGCGTAAAACGTTGGGTAGCGATGTTGTCGGTATAGTCCGAACCTTCGCCCTGTGCGCGTGCCCAATCCAACAGCGCGCTACGCACGGAATCCCGGACGCGTTGCTTGCGTTCATCCAGCATTTCTTGTGGCATTTCCTCCCACAAGAACTGAAGATCGCGCGACATTGGAATAAATCGTTGGCCAATCGATCGGCCGGATGACAGAATCAAGTGATCGCCGTAACCGAAAAACTCGTTGCGTTTAAGATGTTGCAGTACCGGCGCATGAGTCAAGAAGCTGGTTGAGACGATGTGGGGGAGGGGGGCACCAATTTCGGCCACGGTCTTCTTGGATTTTGCTGCGTGAATCTCTAGAAAGCTTCGATGCTTGTTCGAGAGCATCGCGAATGGATTCACCGCTTTCACCACGCCCGCGCCACCCGTCCACCGGCTGCCCATGCCACCAGCGAGTGTCAATACCGCGACCTCGCCATTCCTCAATGCCTCGATACCCAAGCTCTGATGGTCCTCGCTGTCGGCGTACGTTTGTACATCGCTTTCCCGGACGTCTTCGATCGCAGTATCGGAAGGTAATCGATTGCGGGCGAGACCGATGCGCCCGCTCTGCATCTGGTCGCGCAACAGTTCATGTTGAACGGAATCGAATCCGTACTCTGCGCGCACCCGGTCGGATTCCACGTCCCATTGAGTCGCGTGAGTCGATCGCTGGAGGCCGGATTGAAACAAAGCGCTGCTCAACCCGTGGACGAGAGACCTTTGCGCGGCCGCGCTTTCGGTTGATTGAGCAAATGCGCTCAATTCGGCTACGCGAGAAGTATTGGATTGTGCCGTCATCCCCGCAATCTGAAGCGGATAGTATCGCTCTGGCATAAGCGCGGCGTCACCGAGAAAGAGTTTAGCCCGCGTACCGGTTTCGCTGATCGCAAAGTCGTAGACCACCGGATCCATCGCGAACGGCAACGCGTCTTCGAGATCGCGCTTGGCAGCTCCCATGATTTGAAGGGCTTCGTTGCGAAAATCGGCATGACGTTCCGGAGCCATCAGCAATGCCATACCGCCCCCCGACATCCCGCCGAGCATTAGGAATCCATAGAAGTCATCGCCCAGAGCGGCGCGGCTATCGCGGATAATACGTTCCGTGAACGCGTTGCTGACCCAAGGGATAATCGTCTTGAGTGGACCGGACCAATTGTCCATGGTCGCGCTACCCAATGCCCGCATGTCGCCTACGCGAAGTGCATTTTGAATGCGGTCGAAGATATCGCGCATAGATAGTCGCGCTCGCCATTCGTCGGCACTGCGCAGCAAATACTTTTCCGTGACCATCTCCAGAATTGGTCCGACATCTTGGGCCATTCCACCGTGCACCAACACCATCGACTCGGCAAGTCTTTGACTTAATTCGGGATGTAAATCGGTTTCGCCAAGGAGGCGGTGACGCGGCAGGAGACAGCCTTTGCTGATACCCCATTCCGGATCGCGTTCCGTCGCCGGCGCGCCTTCGATCACTTTTAAGCCCGGCCACATTCCGCCTGAATCCTGCCAACCGCCCCCAGAACCGCCGAGCCACTCGCCAAGAATTGCCCTTGATGCCGCCAGACGTCGTTCCGATTCAGTCAGTCCGCCTTCCAGCGATTCCGTCTGTCGCGTTGCCCGCATCAGGACCGCGACAATGCTCCCAAGCAAATTCGTCGATACGGCTAACCGCGATCCTTTCGGAATGTCGTTGACCTGCGTGACCAATTCAATGCCCATACCGACGCCCGCGATCTGTTCGAGCACACGGGATAGCGGTTCGCTGCTCCCTTCGAACGAAGGTGGGATGAGTCCGGACGCAATGACGCCCGCTTTGAGTAAGCTGAGGTAGTCGTTTCCGAAGTTGAATAACTCCGCGAAGTCCATGATGTCTTTCGTCGCATTGAGATCCACACTCGTCAATCGCAACACGGGCTCATCGATGACGCGCACGCGGCTTTCAATGGGTGAAACGGGCGACGCGTCGCGTCCGTGTACGCCCAAATCCACTGAAATGTTCAAGACCCGTGCGCCTTCGGGATAATCCATTCCGAGAAAGAAGATGTCCGACCAGCCGCTGTGGCTAAGGTCCAAACGTACGGGCGTGAACTCGCACAAAATTGGATATCGAGACTCGCCGGGCGCGCGATTTAACAACTCCGGGTGGATTCGAGCGGGATGATCGTCGGAGTGGCCCACGCGAAACATCCAGCGATTGCCCAGGCTCGCCCGAACGCTGTTTCGCACTTGGTCGGTCAAGGTTTGGAACGCCAATCCGTGGTAGGCCTCGGCGAACGCGCTACTCAACGCGTCATTCGGGCCTTGTTCTCCCTCGGCCGCTTCGAGACGTTTGAGTGCGTCTTCAAATCGCCGGTCGAGAATCGCTGCGTACGCATCAAACGGGACATGGCCGGTTGCAGAAAATGCCTCGGACCCAACGAAAACAAAACGATGCAATGCATACAAGAATAGTGATGCGCGCACGCGTTCATACAAGCTATCCGCGCTGCGGCGAAAGGTTTCCAAGCCTGCGGCGTGCGTGCGCAATACGCTCGGCGATACGGCCTGGCACAGGTCAAGGAAGGGCTGATCGCGATCTGCGCCGGTGATCGCTTCGATAAATGGGTTTGCTGGTTGTTTAGAGGTAATCATGTACTGATTCGCCAATAGTCAGCGTTAGAGAGTAGTGCATTCTTAGAGGCCGCACCAAGACTCATAGCTTCGAAGTTTACGGTTTACTTGCGATAGCGCCGACGAGATTGAATCTACATGCGATCTTGTTCGGTGCTGTTGTTCAGCGTGTCAGACATGAGGGACACGAGGTTCCTCAGCACGAAGTCGCGATCGGGGCCAGCGATCGCGAGGGCGAGCTGCGTATTCAGAATGCCGAACGGGGCTCCGGTGTCATATCGTCGGCCCTGGATTTCGAGGGCCATGTGAGGGCCTCGCGTTGCAGACCGGCGAATTGCAGTAGTGAGTTGACGGTCTTTCGACGCTGGGGTTTCGGCATTGGAGTCTTCGGCCACCGTTTCGTCAAGCGTTTCGAGAAAGCCCGGCGCAAATACGTGCATGCCAAAAAAGCAGAGGTAGTGGCCTGCGCGCAAACCGGGCGTGTGCAATTCCAATTCTGCCAAACTGACGGACGGTTTTTCGACAACGTGTTCAATCGCGTAGAGGCCTTCGCCGCCGCCGATGCGTTTGCCGCGAACCGTCCCGTAGCGCCCGACCTGATGTTCTAGCGTCGCTTGCACTCCGGCGATGGAGGCCTGTTCGCGTTTTGCCGCCGCCAAC
>JAJDAB010000118.1 GCA_029262095.1 Candidatus Hydrogenedentota bacterium | reverse complement strand
TGGATCTCCGCGCCCTCGGACTCCAAGCATAAGTAGCCTTTCTTCACGGAAGACTGGCTGATGCCGTTGACAAATTTACCGTTCACGGAAAGCTTGACGACTCCGTCGACGAACACAGCGTCATAAACATTCCATTCGCCTTTGCCTTTGCAACGATTCTCTATCGATTTGCTGCGATTGCCGCGGGGAGTATCGGGTGTTGCTTCGAGGCCGTTGGCCCCGAAGAGTTCGCCGTGAACGTATGCAATCGGTGCTGGATTGCCGTCTTTGTCCGGATGGAGATTCGGCCATTCGAGTTCGAGCATTTGTACTTCCATGCCTTTCGGCAAGCGTCGGCCTTCGGGGACAGTGCCTTCGCTCCAAGCGAACACGCCGGAATTGCCTCCGGCTTCCATGTGGCGCCACTCGATGTGCAACACAAAATTTTCGTATTGGTTCTCGGAGCGCATCACGCCAATGGGTTGCCCCGTGCAGATGAGCAAGCCGTCGCGGACCTGCCACGTGTCTTCATCGGTATTGACAGAGACCCAGCCCGTGAGGTCTTTTCCATTGAACAGCTTGGTCCATTCGGCGGGCGGTTCTGCATGTACTTGAAAATTCCACGTAAGCACGCACGCACAAATCAACGTTGCGAAAAACGGTTTCATAATTGCTCCATTCCTGTGTAGCGCTTATCCCGCGTCACTCTCCTCGATGCAGAATACAAGTCCGGTCACTTCGTAAATTCGTAGACCGTCTTTAGACAAATTGCCATCGGCGACTAGGGTGACCCCGCGGTCCGTCTTCTCGACGTTCGTGATGTGCAGGTCGAGCGACATTTGCTTGTTGACCGTCGTGATCTGGCCGCGGTATTTCCACGCGATCTTGTCGAGCACATGATTAAAGCGCGGATTATCCATACCGTCTCCGAGTCCTTGTTGAAGGGCGAAGACTTGCAGAATTTGGAACATCGCCTCGACGCCAAGTGACCCGGGCATCACAGGGTCTTGGTGAAAATGACACGCAAAGAACCAATCGTCCACATCCACGGTGCGTTCCGCGTAGACGTACCCCATTCCCGCCTTGCCACCACCTTCGACAATACTCACTTGGTCGACAAAGTGTAGTTGTGGTCCCGATAGATGGTAGTAGGGTTTCCCCGGTCTTGCCTCGAAGTATTGCCGACGAGATTCGTCCGAGTTGAGATCGATTGTATGAATGGTGTCGCTCGAAATCTCGTTCGCTCGATGCCAACCCTGCGTAACCTCGCCATTGTCCAAGCCGAGCTGATGGGTGAGTTGGTCCTTCACGAAATAGCCGAACACTGCAGTGCCGACATAAAACGGTTCACCGTCGACAGTCAGCTCGAACGTGAAACTCTGAATGATCGTGCTGCTCGCGGCGGTCGTTGAAATCAACGTCGACGTATTCACGATCGTCTTCCCGCGAAGGTCGATGTCTCTTAACAGTGTTCCATTGCCGTCCAGGTTCCGGAAGAATAAGTCGATATCCGGGAACTTGAGCGTTGTGCCAACCCAGGCTGAAATAAATCCGCACGGCTGCAACGCGATCTCCATGATGATTGAATAAGGCATCATGGAATCTACCGAATTATTCTTGTAGAACCATGCGTCATTCGGCACATCGAATTCAGCGACGACGTGGGCGTTCTTTTTGAAATTGTGCCGCTCGCCCATCACTTCCGTTACGCGCGTCGTCAATTGGAGGTCCGCGTTCGGCGTGCGCGGCGGCGTGCGACCATCGTAGATTGCGAATGATTCGCCGAAACAGTTGGCGACACGTCCCGTTGCAAATTCGCTGAAGTGATACCAGGTGTACGGCAATGAGTCGGGTACGGTGTTCGCGTCCCGAGCGTCGCCCTCGAATGGTTGGAATGGCGGAACACGGGGTTCGTACAAACCGGCACAATAGTTCGGAATCGGATTTCCATTCTTGCCCGCGAGCGCGTGCGCCGATTTGGGAATGACCGCAACCGCTGTCGGCGTCGTGGCGGATTCAACGTCCTCTTCATACCCGTCTTTCAAATAGAGGCCAAGATTTCGAAAATCGACGACGATCTTGCCGTTCAAAATGATGTCGACGTTCGCCTTGGCGTAAGGATACGGTTCCATACCGATTTCGGTCACTTCCATGCGGTAAATCAACGTGCCGTGTTGCGGCGTCACTTGACCACGGCAACGGACCTGTTGACCATCGCCGGGTATCGGCTGAAACCGTGCGTTGGTGGTTGCGGTCTGCATGCCAAGCCACATGGTGTAGAACCGTAAGAGTTGGCCGCATCCGTCCGACATCAACGACCCCGCCATGACTTCGTCATTCTTGAAGTGGCAGGGGAAGTACCAGTGATCGGGTGCTAGTGTTTTTTCACCGACTAGGAGCCCGAGTCCCCAGGAACCGCCGGTCGGATCGATTTCGGTTATCCGCTCGATCATGAGCATCTTCGGCGTCGAGAACACCAGGCCTCGATTCAGCGACCCTTGATTGAATTGCGACCCGAGTACGCCGGCCCAATTTCCAGCGCAGACTTGGAGCATGTCATCCGCGTCGAACGAGCGTTTGTCACAGACGAGCGGCGACATGAACGAGCGTTTCTCGATTCGTGCGCGTTCCGCTTTCTCTTCTTCTGTGTGGATGACGCCTTTACCTGCGTCGAGTTCCTCGTCGGTAAAGAAACCTGCTGCGCCGCCGGTCATTTTCACTTTCAAGACGTCGCCGACGTAACAGTCGTAGTTAAAAAAGAACAATAATTTTCCGCCCTGATTCGCGAAAGAATTGATTGAGATATCGTAGCGAAGCGTGTCGCCCTCCATCGGAATATCGTCCATGAAACTGAGGGTGCAATCGAGCAGTCGATAAACGCGATCGCCTTTGCACTCGAAATCGATACCGAGATAGCTAATGAGCAACAAATCGCATTGGCCGGACTCCACGGACACGGCCCAAGGAATCTGACCATCGACGGCATACCAGGCGTCATATGGAATGTCGTATTCCGTGGTCATGGAGCACGGTTCGAACGTGCCCATTTCCGCGTCGAGTTTGGTGACGCGTGTTACCAGAAGGTACTCCGTCGTTGGCAGCCGAACCCTTCGGCGATACGTGTCGATGATGCTGTATTCCGGTCCGAAAATACTCGCGATATTTCCTTCAGCGAAATCGGTTAGATCGCGAACGTCCCAGACTTCGCCGGGAACGCGCTCGGTACGTTCCGATCGCTTCAAGGACTTCGGGAGATTTTCGGCCTCAAGCGTGGGGCGCGGCGGCGTAACGACAGGTGGACTCGGTGGCGGGGAAACCCGCGGCGTAGGACTAGCCATCGGTTCTATATCGGGTACGACGGTAGTGGCCGGTGCCAACGGCGCGGAACTCATTTGCAGCGCAATGAGATCTGCCGCCTCTCGCATACTTTCGTTTCGCGACGCCAAGAACGACGCATGTACCTCGTTTAGTTGTCGCTGATTCTCTTCAAACTTCTGCCAGCTCTCAGATGCCAATATTGAGTGCACGCGCGTTTCTGGCGCGTTCGAATGATGGGGTTTACCATTTGGCGCACCCGGCATAGGTACTGGAGTCGGCGTTGCGACTGCTTTGACAACCGGCGCATCATCGAACGTACCGAATCGCTGCTTGTTCTCAGGCGTGAGAATCACGCTCCGGATGGGTTCGCCACCCAGCACGACCGTGCGAACAAGTTGTTGTTTGGGCTGGGAGGCCGGCTCCCGATAGAGGCGGCCTAGATCCATCGACACACGATGGCAAAACAATTGACCTAACGCCTTCAGCAATGAAATATGGTCGGTCGCGCCTTTCCGATTGAACGCGATCGCGGCGTGGTCGCGACCCATCAACGTCGCGCCTATTGCTTTCGTGCAAAGATCACGTGGACCTAACTCAACGAATATGCGGTTGCCATCGTCATAGACCGTATCAATCAGTCGCGGAAAATCGACGGGATTGCAATACATCTCTGCAATGTTGTTCGCGATCCCCTCAGAGTCCATGGCTAGCTTCTGATAGTCGACTGCGGTATAGAAATCGATGCCGCCGGTTGATTTGATTGGCATGCGATGCAAGTCTGCCAAGCCGTCGAATTCAGCGCGGACAAGGTCGCAATGAATAACGTCACCAAGCGCGGCGGGAAAACAGTCGCAACCCAGTTTCTCGATGACTTGCGCGCAATGTTCTGGCTTGCCCGCAATCACTGATGAAAAAGACGTGTTTATCAGGATGAGTCGAACAAACGGATTGTCTCCGATCGCTTCAAGGACTTTCTCCGCAGGCGCTAACAGCGTGAAACCGGTCCAGAAACTACCGTCCGGCGCATCGTCGGGAATGCCCCATGCTTCGCGAAGTGTTTCCATCGGGCCTGCTAGCCGCGTTTGAAAGACAGGCGTCGTCCGAAGCGTTTCGCTCATTGCGTCGGGGCCGTCCCAAACGTTGAGCGCGTACATCATTGAAATCTCGCCCATGCTGAATCCAAAAGCAGCGTCGGGCTGGACCTTGAACACATCGCGCATGACTTCCGTAAAACAGACGGCATTCCCAATACCGTTCTCGAACATATCGATTGGTTTGTCGGGCAACGCGCGTGCCATAGCTTTTAACGCGCTTTCGGATGGGCGGTCGACCGTACGCGGGAAAAACGTCCGATCGCCCAGTAGCGCCGCAAGCCGATCCGAATGGGTTTCCGCGTACGCATGGAGTTCGGGGAAGAGTTGGAACAAGTCTTTGGAAAGGTGCAGATAGGAATTGAATGCGCCTGTATATACGAATGATAGCTTTCCATCTTTGCCCTGTGGCGTGGCGGATACAAAACTGCCTGCCGGAGATTGCCAGTCACCGCCACCTGAAAATACGGACCGAATTCCAGCCTCAAGCAAGTTCGCTTCGCGTAGCAATGTATCCACAGAATCGGCGATCAGCACCGCGGCGAAAGGTGCGTCTGACTTGGCCGCGTGAAATGCGGTGCGGGCGATTTGTTCAATCGATGTCTTTTGTGTTGCATTGTTCTTGAGCGTCGTCAGCTGCTCGATCAGGTCGTCTTGATTCTGTCCAGCGATGGGGATCAATTGCGTGGGCTGGGTATAGAGGTAGTCGTTCGTATTGGTTGGCTTGGTGCCCTCAGACAGAATTGCGTGTGCGCTCGTCCCGTCCATGGAAATACAATTTACGCCCGCGGTTCTCGGTCCATCGGCCTTGTTCTTGAGCCACGTTTTGGACTCGGGGGGAATGTAGAACGCATCGGTGTTGTCGAGGCCATTCGACTTCACCGTTTGCCAACCCGGAACACCGGGAATATACCGATGATGGAGACATAGCGCAGTCTT
>JAJDAB010000117.1 GCA_029262095.1 Candidatus Hydrogenedentota bacterium | reverse complement strand
ACACAAGATTCCATCCGCGGCCCTTTGCCCAATCACTGGATGATCGAAGATCTATTCGCGATTTTTGGCGTGTTCGGTTCAACTACGAAAACTGCGACATATTACAAAGCATTCGGCATTTCCAAGCGCTTGAAAGTATCTCCCAATGAGCCGAATGATGAGATGGTCGATCTTAATGTTTATCAATACTTCCCACAGCAAGTTGGGGAAGCCAATGGCCGTCTGCGATTTCGGCGATTCTACAGAAACAAGACTCGAACGAAGCGATTCTATCGTGACTTAGCCGAACGGCTCCAACGGTTTCACAATTCCGATCATCCCGAAGATCGCGTGGATCAAGTCTTCATCTATTCCTATTCTTGGCCGAAGGACAAAGCGTCTTTCTTTGAACGCATGGGTGAAGCTCGCATACGACTGCGGGGGCACAATTGAGGACCATTGCGCAAATCTGGACCGCATGGGAACGCTTCTGGATGATCACCGGACCGCCCCACGCTTTGGCAACTTTTCGAATCGGGCAGTGTTCTTGGCCTGCTTTATGTATTACTGGTTTCTCTATTGGTACGTACCCAACAGCGCGTTTCTTCACATCGGTTATATGATGACGTGGATGCTGCTCTTTAGTCCTTGCGACACGTCGACCTCTATCAATAAGCTAATTCGCGACGGATATAAGCGTCGCCCCACCGAAGACGTCCCACTTTAGACGCAGCGGCTCATGTGCTACCAAATCGCTTGGGTGTACTTCGGAACAGGCGTATACAAAATGGTGTCACCCGTGTGGGACGACGGCGATGCCCTAAAGAATTTTCTTACGGGTCATTGGGCAACGCCGTTGAGTTTTCGACTGATGTAGCAAGACCTGCCCGATGGCGTATTCGACACTGCCTCGATGCTGGTCATACTTCTAGAACTTTTTGGCGGGTTTGCGTTGTTTCATCCAAGACTTCAATGGCCTTTCTTTGTTCTGGGCGTGTCGTTCCATCTTTCGGTTGCAATACTACTTAATTTGGTACCCTTTATGATTATGCCACTGACGTACGTGCTGTTTATTAATCCACACACATCCGCCCATATTTTATCCCGCTTCCGTGTACGCTTTGAGCGAGTGTGAGCTTTGGTGTGCCTCGCAAATACTCGTGCGCACTGGGGTGATTAAACCTACGCCGTGGGGACACGATTCCAGGGTATCGAGGACTCGATGATGAACGCGACACCACGCGGCAACACAGATGGAGAGAATTGCCAGCCGCGGTACTTCTAAGTGAGAATCACGATGGAGAACCTGCATGCGTGCATTGAATCGAGGGTTCAGCGATTGCATGGCCAAGTTCACCAACGCAATCATCACCCGATCCTCCGCGAACTTACCTCCGTCGGGAAGAGGCGGATCATACCCAAGAACATTTCTCGTAACGGTTGTCCGCCAAGTTTTCTACTTCCTGGGAATGATGGATCGTACGAAGCCTTTTCCTGCGCGAGCAGAACGACTGTGAGGTCAATCTCCAAACCGGCCTCCGCTTCGTCGATTCTGATACGCTGCAACTTACCCCCAATCCTGTAAAGTCATAGAATCAGCGTCCAGACATTTTCTCAGTAGTTGTTTGGAAGAACGATAACTTTCGAGGTTGTGCCGCATGGAAAAGAGTTCAAAACGGATCGCCGTGTTGTCTCCGGTCGCATGGCGGACGCCGCCGCGTGCGTATGGGGCGTGGGAAACGGTTGCGAGCAACATCACGACGGGCTTGGTTCGGCGGGGGTGGGACGTAACACTTTTCGCGACGCAGGATTCAGTCACGGACGCACAGCTTCAAGCAGTCATTGAGCACGGCTACGAAGAAGACTCGGAACTCGATCCGAAAGTGTGTGAATGCCTGCACATCTCAGACGTAATGGAGCGGGCGGGAGATTTCGATCTTATACACAACAATTACGATTTTCTCCCATTGACCTATTCGCGCCTTGTCGACACGCCGATGGTTACTACTATTCACGGTTTTTCATCGCCGAAAGTCCTTCGGGTGTACCACAAGTACAAAGAATCCTATTTCGTTTCGATCAGCAACTCCGACCGGAATTCCGAATTGCCGTATGTGGCGACAGTGTACAACGGAATCGATTTGTCTAACATCACTTTCACGTCCGAGCCGGGTGAGTGCCTTGTGTTTCTAGGAAGGATTCACCCCGACAAGGGGACTCACCTTGCCATCGAGACGGCAAAGAAGAGCGGGCGTGACCTCCTCATAGCAGGCATCATTCAGGACCAGAATTATTTTGACCTTGCCGTTAGACCACATATTAACGATTCGTCGATCCGGTTCGTTGGCTCCGTTGGGCCGCCGGAACGGGACGTCCTATTGAAGCAGGCTTGGGCCGTGCTTCACTTGAACACGATGCCTGAGCGGTTCGGGCTGGTCATGGCCGAGGCCATGGCTGCTGGTGTGCCAGTTATAGCCATGGACGAGGGTTCGTGTCGCGAGGTTGTGGCCGACGATGAGACGGGGTTCCTTGTCAATTCAGTTGATGAAGCCGTATCAGCCGTTGGCAAGATTGATACGATCCATCGGGACGATTGCCGTAAGCACGTGGAGAAGTATTTTACCATCGAGAGAATGGTAGACGGGTACGAAGAAGTGTACGACGAGATATTCCGCCGCGAAGCGTTGAAGGGGCGACAAGAGGAATATGGGTAATGCATCCGAAACCTTTACCACGCTATGAACAGAAACCCGTTGTGTACCATTTCGCAGACCGGGACAAATCGGCCGGTTTAGGAAGGTGAGCCTGAGGGTTGCAAAATTATAGACGGTGCCTGTCGAGCCTGAGAATTGAAGGTAGTAACTCGATATAAACAGAGTGAGGGACAGGAGTCAAGGTTTTCGGAGCGCGTGGGGTCAAAAAACTCATCCGACGTCCATCGCCCTCGTTCTCTGCGGCATGAAAGGCTGGCACGAAGGAATCTCAATCGACTTTGCCGTTTATTGAACTCCGATAGTGACCTCTTCGGACGCTCTGCAGTTCGCCGGACACACGTATCCTTCATGCTCGATCATTATCGGTGCTGAAGGAGCTATGCCGCGTCGCGGTAATAGTATCGGAGCATCCTTCCGAGGCGTTCTCGGCATTGAACGGAATTACCCTCTGGATTCGTTGTAGACTTGAAGTCAATTATGTTGTTGTCAAGTCCTTGATGATTGCGCTCGTGATGATAGTGCTCGACGAATTCAGTGAGTGCACGTCGTAGCGATTCTTCTTCGAAGAAGATCCTTTTACTCAGGCACTCAGATTTCATGGTTCGCATATATCGCTCAATGTAAGCATTCAAGTTCGGGCTTCGAGGTGGAAGCAGAACGAATTCCATGCCTGTACTTTTGAGAGCACCTGCGAAGGCATGAACTTCTTGTCTCGGTCGAGCAGCAGGTATTTCGTCTCATTGAGGAACCCATCGTCGATGTCGGTCAGATTATTGCCTGCTTGTTGCACCCATTCAGTATCCGGATTCGGTGTGACCCCCGCGATCTCGATACGCCTCGTGGACAGCTTTATCACGACGAGGACGTAGTGGGTAACGAGTTCCCATCGTGTCCAGACCTCAACCGTTGTGAAGTCTGTGGTACCCAAGACGTCCCAGTGAGCTATCAGGAATGCCTTCCAAGTTTTCCTCTTCCCACGATCTGGCGAAGACTCGATCCCATGCACTCGGAGAATGTTGCCAACCGTCATACCCGAGAGTTTGATGCCCAGATTCTTGAGCGCGCCTTGGATGCGGTCATAACCCCAAGTCGGAATCTCCTTCGCCATCCGAAGTAGTACCTCGACGGTTTCGCGAGCCGTAGGAGGTCGGCCGACTTTACCGCGGCGTTTGCTATAGTCCCACTTCTGCGCGATTAACTCGCGGTGCCTGCGTAGGATAGTGTCCGGAGTGACAATTGTCGTTAGTCCTCGAAGCCCGCGGCGACCAAGCTCCTTGCCTTTCACGGCCAGTCTGCGCCGCTGGTCATCATTCAATAAGATCCGCTTCTTGCCGAGTTTCTCTCTCAGAACCTGGTTTTCAACCTGCAAGTATTCGATCAGGCGTTGTTGCTCACGATTCAGATGAGAGGCCAAGAAAAGCGTGACCAGATGCCATGGCTTGAGAATGAATTCCAGCATATGACGAGATACTCCTTCCAATGGGGAGATTATCACGCCCAACTTGGTCTACCGGAGTTGCAGCCTATCTCTTTTTCGCAGTGGGACTTAGGCGCTCGATCGAGTTTCTTGACCATACGGGCTATCATCAGATATCTCCCAACAGGGTTTGATTATCCACATAAGATATCAACGCAATCCGATAAAACACAAGTTTGAAACAGTTGTTTGAATATGTCGCGCACTGTATGTATATTTACCTCCAGAGAATGGGAGATTCGACTTATGCCAATCACACAGGCGGTTAAGAAAGATACCAAGGCGGCCATCATGGACGCTGCGGAAATTGTGATGGCGGAGCACGGTATCGACGGCGCTTCTATTCGCGCGATCGTGGCGAAGGCGGGCGCGAATACGGCCGCGATTCACTATCATTTCAACTCTCGCGAAGGGTTAATCGAGGCGATGATCCGGCGACGCGGCAAATCTGTAAGCCTAAGGCGACTCGAAATGATTCGCGAATTCGATCAAACGGGAGCCGCGCCTGCGCCAATAGACGTTGTGAATCTTCTCGTTGATCCCATGATTGAACTCCTGGAGCAGCAGGGAGAGGCTGGCCGCCGGTTCCTGCGATTTCTCGTACGCATTCAATTTGACAGAAGGAGTCAATCCCACGGAACGGCACTTCACATTCTGAAGGAGCGCGAGCACCATCCGGAAATCCGAATACGACTGTCAGACATGATTGGGCAGGCCTGCCCGGAAGTCTCGGATACGGAACTGGAACAGCGGCTCACGATGACGATCGACACGATGCTTCAATCTTTTGCCAATGCGGAATTCATGTCGACTGAATGGGAAACTGACGAGCAGCACGGTGAGCTGCTGCACTACACCGCAAACCTCAAGACTTTTCTGGCCGCAGGGCTGGCTGCGCCGGCTGCTAAATAGCAAGACCAAACCAAAACCTTAGAGGTACAAAATGAAAAAAATCATGAATTCACAAATAATCATGACTGGTTTAGTTACCCTTGGTCTAACAGCGGGAAGTTTTGCCCAGGACGAAGCCGAGCGAAAGCCGCTATTCGGCGAGACTCACATCCACACGGCGTATTCCTTTGATGCCTATTTGTTCAATACGCGGGCAACACCGGACGATGCCTACAAATTTGGAAAAGGAGAGCCGCTCCAGCATCCGCTCGGGCCGACGCATCAGCTCAAGCGCCCTCTCGATTTCATGGCGGTGACGGACCATGGCTTTTTCATGGGCTCCATGATGAAGATGACCGACTCAAGTCATCGCTTGTCGAAGCACCCACTTGCGAAAATCGTTACTGATCCCGATCCACGGGTGCGCAGCACGGCGTTTCAAGCCGTAGTCACCGGACAGATAGACGGCAAGCCGGTGAATCTGCCAGGCCTGGTTGACCGCGGCGTCCAACAGGAGAGTTGGGACCGAATGATAGAGTCAGCGAATCGGCACAACGATCCGGGAACGTTCACCACGTTCATCGGTTATGAGTGGACGAGCACCGACAACGGAATGAACATGCACCGCAACGTAATCTTCAAGGACAATACAGCGCCCCTTCCTTTTACACGTGTCGACTCGGTGAAACCCGAGGCTCTGTGGGATTGGATGGACAATATTCGCGCTGACGGATTTGAAGCATTGGCCATCCCCCATAACTCCAACAAGTCCGACGGTCGCATGTTCGAACGTGAGACGAGTGACGACACACCGTTCACGAAAGAATATGCCGCACAGCGCAATCGCAACGAGCCGCTGGTCGAAGTTACACAGGTCAAAGGGACTTCGGAAACCCATCCAATGCTCAGTCCGAACGATGAGTTCGCGGACTTTGAAATCGATGGGATGCGCGTGGCTTCTCCCATAAAAATTACAGAGTTCGCGGGTGGCTATGTGCGCAACGCTTATCGTACCGGCCTAGAGTTTCAGGACACCAACGAATTCAATCCCTACCGTTTTGGTCTCATTGGTGCCAGCGACAGTCATACGGGAATCGTGCCCGTGAATGAGGATGACTATTCAGGAAAAGTGGGCAATGCCGATGGTACTCCCGAAGTGCGGATCAACATGCGCCGAGATCTGATGGATTTTGGTGCGTCGGGACTCGCGGGCGTTTGGGCCGAAGAAAACACGCGTGCAAGCATCTACGAAGCCCTTCGCCGAAAAGAGACGTGGGCAACGTCGGGTCCACGGATTAAGGTGCGTTTCTTCGGCGGGTTCGATATGAAAGACGTTGCGCCGGGCAGCGAAGACTGGGTCGAGGCTGCTTATTCGAACGGTGTATCGATGGGCGGAGAACTAAAGAGCTCCGGCTCGTCTGAAGCGCCAACCTTTGCAGTCTGGGCAATCAAAGATCCGGAGAGCGCGAACTTGGATAGGATTCAAATCGTCAAAGGGTGGTTAGAAAACGGCGAAAGCCAGGAACAGGTATATGACGCAGTCTGGTCGAATGATCGCGTGAAAGACCCAACAACAGGCAAATTACCCGCAGTCGGCAACACGGTGGATCTAAAGACGGCAACGTACATAAACAGCATTGGCGCGGTCGAATTAACGGGCCTCTGGACGGACCCGGATTTCATCGCCGAACAAAATGCGTTTTACTACGTGCGTGTTCTGGAGATTCCAACACCGCGCTGGAACCTGTACGACGAGGTGGAGCTTGGAAAACCCTTTCCAGAGGATCTCGCTCGCGTGATTCAGGAACGAGCATACTCATCTCC
>JAJDAB010000116.1 GCA_029262095.1 Candidatus Hydrogenedentota bacterium | reverse complement strand
CCTGTCGATCGCGAATCTTTCGACGGGATTGCGCGCCGGGACGCTAAATCCCCTTGAAATCGACGCGTTGAGAAATGCCCCGAAGCTTCAGACACGGAAATCCTACGCGAATTCGTCTGAGCGACCGCTGCCAAGTTGCCAAAGAAGAGGCCATTTTCTTTGCGATTGATTCGCGTCATTCGCCGACAGCCACCGCACTCTTCTGCCAGACCCAGTCCCAGAACCAGCAGAGACGCACTGCGTTCCGGTTTCACTGATTTTCGCGTAGTCGATCGCGCTCAGGGAGAGATTCATGTCCAGAGATATGCGCGAAGTCGGGAGAAAAAAAGTAGTCACGAGCGATAAGTAATTGACATTTGTCCACATGTAATCGGCGGAGAGGGAGCACGAGGCTCGGGTAAGCTGTTGGCACAAAAACATTTAGAAGTATGTGATTGATCTGGCACGTAGCTTGTGTAATTCATTCCTAGCGCCGTACATGCAACATGGGTGCTTAACGTGAATTCATTAATAGAGGAGATAGACACGTGCTGAGAATGGGGAGATTGTTGGTGCTGGCTCTAGTCATCGGATTGGGCTTTCCAGTTCTGGGGCTAGACACAGCGGAAGCCAGTGGAGACAGCGAAGAACGCTGTGAATTTAGGACCGAATTGCAATGCGAGTGGGGTAAGCGCTGCCAAACCCATTCAACGTGTAGGGACTATACGTATTCAAAGTACAACCGTTACTCGAGGTATTCGTACTCGAGCTATTACAAGTGCTCCTATCACTACAATTGTAATGGCGAGTGCGAAGAAACGACACCCGAAATCGATCCGAACAAGGCGGCGTGCATCTTGCACGAACGCTTCGAACACTGCTTTCCGGATGGCTTGATCGTTGGTTGCAGAGACGGAAAAACGTTAACGCTAACCAGCCCACGTCAAGTGAAGAAGTTTCTGCCGCAGGGCGGAAAACCTCGGGTTCTGGCCAAGAACTACGTTGATCCGGGCCGCAGCGAATACCGACACAAGCGCTGCAAAGAAACGTGCGAACATCAGTCTCAGTACGGCCATTGCCGTTGGGAAGACAACGACGATTGGGATAACCGGGACTATTCGCAGAAATCCGGTTGTCATCGACACAGCAAGTACAATCGGTATTGCAGATACTGCAAGTACCGATCCTACAACAACTACAGTCCAGAACCTGGCCATTTCGCGGGTGCCATCGTTGCACTGACGTTGAACGTGACGTTCGACCTCTGCATTGAGGATTTCTCGGATTGCCGGACGAATCTTGTTGATCTCCTTGTCATCGATGAGGAGAGTCCCTGCTTCGGTATGACCGTTGGCGAAGTGCTCGACGAAGCGAATCGTGCGCTCGGTGGTTGCGACACACGCATCGACGCAAAAGACCTCTACCACTGCGTGAAGATGATCAACGAAAACTTCGAGGGCGGCGACGTCGACCTCGGGTTCCTGGGAATCGATTCGGTTCCGCCGGATGACCCGCCCATTACCCTGCCACTTTTGGTGAATGCAGGTGACGACGGGTTTGTGGATTTTCTTGGACGCACGTGGTTGTCTGATTTCGGCTTCAACACGGGTGAGACCTTCACAACCGACAATCCAATTGCCGGATCGCCGGATGGCGAGCCGTATCACTCTGAGCGTTGGGAC
Organism: Candidatus Hydrogenedentota bacterium; assembly: GCA_029262095.1. Classification (GTDB taxonomy): domain Bacteria; phylum Hydrogenedentota; class Hydrogenedentia; order Hydrogenedentales; family SLHB01; genus JAJDAB01. Next base: position 1,185 of record JAJDAB010000116.1, on the reverse strand, counting down.
CGGGAAACGGATGAGGAGCTAATGTACAGCTTTGACCTCCCCGCAGGTGACTACATCGTCCGACTGCACTTCGCAGAGTTTTTTGAAGACATCACCGGACCAGGCCAGCGCGTGTTCGACGTTGAAATCGAAGGCAACAATGTCCTTACGAACTACGACATCTATGCGGTCGCAGGGTTTGAGACGGCAGTCGTAGAGGAGTTCAACATCACACTCGTCGATGGCACGATGAATATTGAATTCATCCACGGTGTCGAGAATCCGAAAATCTCCGGTATCGAGATACTCGCGGCTCCGTAATCTATAATCACAGTGTTCTTCAAGGGCCACTGCGGTACTCATTCCGCAGTGGCCTTTTTGCATTTCCCGGCGCATTCATTTTCGCTGCCCAATAGGCTTTGGCAGGCGTTGGATCGTCCAAATAGTAAATGAGGTACAATCGAAGCGGATACGAAAAGGCGGCAACATCGAGGGGAGAACTCATATGGTTGTGTTAATTGGTCTAGTTGGTATCGCGGTCGTTGCCGTACTCATCGTCGTATGGTTGGTGGGAATGTACAACGGTCTGGTTGGCCTGCGGAACCGGGTCAAAACGAGTTGGGCTGATATCGACGCCGAACTGCAGCGGCGCTACGATCTCATTCCGAATCTTGTCGAAACGGTCAAGGGCTACGCCGCGCACGAGAAGGAAACGTTCGAAAATATTACAAAAGCGCGGTCAGCAGCGATGGGCGCCGATGGCCCCGCCGCAAAGGGCGCAGCCGAAGGTTTGCTCGGTCAAGCGCTCGGCCAGTTGCGGGTCGTTGTCGAAAACTATCCCGAACTCAAGGCCAATGAGAATTTTCTCTCGCTCCAGAATGATCTCGCCGAAACGGAAGACCGCATGAATAACGCTCGCCAGGCCTATAACGGCGACGTACTTCAGCTGAACAACAAAGTCGAAATGTTCCCGAGCAACATCGTCGCCGGGATGTTTAACTTTGATTTAGCCGAGTTCTTCGAAATCGAAAATGAAGAAGCCCGGGAAGCACCGAAAGTCAGCTTTTAGTCGAACGTTGAAAATGCCGAAAGGATTTCGATCTGAAAGGCATTCCGATTCGCATCGCCATCCGCGCGCAGAAAACTCTTCCAATAAGACGAGGTATTGACGTTCGCAACCTTTTCATCGTCATGCTGCGGGTATCC
>JAJDAB010000115.1 GCA_029262095.1 Candidatus Hydrogenedentota bacterium | reverse complement strand
CCCCATGCCGCCTTTGCCAATCGGCTCCAACAATTCTAATTGCGGAATTCCATGCGCAAGCGCCTCAACCCCAGCATCGAACAAATCCGGTGGTGGTACACTCAGATCGATGCCATGAACATCAACGGTGTTGCTGCAACTCACACAGCGATCCCCCGCCTCGCCCTCCGGCATCGGTTTCCCACAGGAAACGCATATACTCGTATCCGCCATACTCTACTCCGCAATCCAAGTCGAATTCCTACCATGGTATGTCACAAAGCCGTCATTTGTCAGATTTGTTCACATTAGAATCTCACAGCGCAATAAAAGTAGCGCGACGGGAATGCCGCTCCTCCCATGCTTACGCTCTAAGCACGCCGCGTCATTTATGTAATAGCGCGGAAATCGTGACGTGTTCGGCTAAACATGCATAATCTTCTCGGGCGGCGGTGTCATTGGATCGAGCGATATAGACAGGCTGGTGAGGATTGTCTCTTGGGCACTGATACAGACACAACGCTGCTGCTGCGATGGCATGGACAGCACGACGCGCGAGCTTTTCGCGAATTAGCCAGTCGCCATTCCGGAATGGTGTTCGCGACGTGTAGACGGGTGCTGGGCGATGCGGCCGAAGCTGAGGACGTGACGCAAGAGTGCTTTCTGGCGCTGGCGCAACACGCCGCGAAGCCGCCAGATTCGCTACCCGCTTGGCTGCATGTACTCGCGGTGCGGCAATCGTTGAACCGGCGCCGCGCGGCAAGCAGGCGCACGCAACGTGAACGGCAATACATGGAGCTTCACAGTCAATCCTCCGCATCCGATTGGGATGCAATCATGAGCGAGGTTGATGAGGTGATCGCCGGCCTTCCGGAGGAGTTGGGCGCAGCAATCGTGCTCTATTTTCTTGAAGAACGATCCCAGCAGGAAATTTCAGAGCGATTAGGTATATCTCAATCGACCGTCTCAAGGCGTATTGACGACGGCATCGCGAAGGTGCGCAAGGCGCTTGCGCGCAAAGGGATTACTCTATCCAGTGCCGCCTTGGCAGGTGCGTTGCGTGCTCAAGCTGGGGAAGCGCTACCGGCCTCGCTCTCGGCTTCTCTAGGCAAATTGGCACTCCTAGCAAACACAGGTGGGAGTGGAGCCGTGCTTTCGGGTGTGGGGGTGACGGCTGCCACAATTGGAGGAATTATTCTGATGAAAAAGATTGGACTCGTGGCAGGGGCGGTTGTCATTGCGATTGGAGGCGCGTGGTATGCAACAGGCAACTCGCGGCCCGAGCCCGCTCCATCACCCGAAGAACCCGTAGTCAAAATCGAACCTGAACCAGAGCGGGAAGAAGTTGAAAACGAGCCTGATCCTGCACCTGTCCTGGCCGCTGTGCCGAAACCTGAGGTCGGGATGGGGACAATTTCGGGACGCGTATACGATTCCGCAACCGAGGTCGGACTTGAAGGCGTGGTGGTATCGGTCAAGTGGTCAACCAGACCCGTGAAACGCGCTTCAACGCTGACCGACGCATCGGGCAACTACGTCTTGGCGGATTTAACAGGAGGAGTGAACCTATCGTACCTCGTGACACGCGGTACTCCGACAGGGTATCGGCCTGAATCCCGTATGGCAACGAAATCGGTCCAATTCCGGCACGGCGGTTCATCGAAAGACGTGAACTTTGCGGTTCAGCGCGAAGTCATGCTCGAAGGGATCGTAGTGAATACGGACAACCGTCCCGTGGCAGATGCATTGGTAAAACTCGGCGGCGGTGCGGACATCGACGTGCAAGAGAATGTCACATCGGACCGTGATGGAAATTTCGCGTTTCACAACCTACCGGCCACTTCTAGCTTACACATAATAGCGACTAAGGGCGAAGACCTCGTGTCCCAGCCCTACCTATTTCAACTCCAAGAAGAGGGTATTTCCGATCTAGTTGTAGTGTTGGAAACGGCGTGCACGATCTCCGGCATTGTGGTTGACCATGAAGGCCACGCCTTACCAAATTTCAGAGTATTGACGGAACGGCGCCCTCACTCAAGAGTGAAGCCCGGTGCAAATAATATCACCGATTCAGCGGGGCACTTTGAGGTGCGTGGACTAGCGCCCGGACCCTATGAGTTGGCGGCGTGGAATCCGGACTCGAAAATCGCTTTCACTAGAAACGAGGGCTTCGAGATTGACCTGCAAGCGGGCGAGCATCGCTCCGGCCTAGTCTTGGTCTACGACCGGCAATTGAGCATCGCCGGGTTGGTGCATGATGCAAAAGGCAATCCAGTAGACCGGGCCACCGTAACGGTACTCAGCCAGCAGTCCGGGGGAGATACCGCGCTAACGGACAATGACGGGGCGTTCGAAATCACGAATCTGCAACACGGCACATACGACATCACGGTAAACGCCAAGGGATATATGTTCGCGGAAGTATCCGGAATAGCCGCCGGAACGAATGATCTTACGATTGGGTTGCCGACTCCGTTTCGAGTGACCGGTACCGTAACGGATGAGCGAACCGGACAGCCGATTCCCGAATTCGAACTCGTACTAACGTCAAGCTCGGGAAACACACTGGATTCATGGGCGGAAAAGCAGTTTGAGCGAATCGCAGATCCCAACGGACGCTTTGATCTGAAGCAAACTCAGTTGTATCGCAGCATCATTGCCGCGCGCGCACAAGGGTACTCTACCGCAATGCAATTTCTCGATCTTACAGGACCGCCATACAAACGCGAAGTTCACTTGAAACTTAGTTCAGGCGGAGACCTCAGAGGCCGCGTCGTGGATGGCCGCGGCCTTCCGATTGCGACCGCGAAAGTGTTTTTCGGTGGGGCGGTTAGTGTCGGCGATCGGGCAACAACAACGACAAACGACCTGGGACAATTCCTTCTAAAATCGTTTCCAGTGGAAGGCCAACTCGTATCGGCATATCATGAAAACTACGCGGTCGGGTCATTGTATGTAGAACCAAGCCATAACCGAAACCAACCGGTCGATATCATCTTGCCGAGCGGTGGATGGATACAGGGGACCGTCCGATTCGCGGAGGGAATGGCGGCGGTGTCCTCTCACGTAAGCGTCGGGTACTTCGACGACCACTTTATAAACTCCTTCGCGGAAGTTCAGCCAAACGGATTCTATGAAATCGACCGAGTTGCACCGGGCGAGGTCGTGGTGTCGCTTTTCATTAAGGGGGCCAATCGCTTTGTTGAGTCATACAAAATTGCGAAACTCGCGACCGTTTCCGAAGCGGAAATCACAACAGTCGACTTCGACGTGCTTCCCCATACCGCGAGGCTCGAAGGCGTCGTCACATACCCGGAGCGGAGTAACCCACGGCGCGTGAACATAGTCCTGAAGATGACTACAAATCACGGTGAAGTTCGAAAAACAACCATCCCCACAGCAGACGGCAGCTTTGTCTTCGAGGGCATACCCGCCGGTTCAGGAACGATCGAAGTCGCTGCGGATTTCCAAAACCAACGCAGCAGCAGTATATTCGTTCCAGTCGATGTGCCCGAAGGAGAAACGGGATACGTGGCGGTAAAGCTATAGCAGCAGCCATGTCGCGAATAACGCAATCGATTTTTGCCCGTCGAAACTGATAGCGTTGTCTCGTTCGTATTACTCCTAGCGAGGCTTCCATGCCATCCCATATTAATCGCCCTTCATGGTATTTGCCTGACAATGCGGCTACCGATGAACACCTATTCCTCAATCGACGCCACTTTCTAAAGACCCTAGGAATCAGCGGCTTGATGGTCGGTGGGATTACATCGACAAGTTTCGCGGAGGAGCCCACGCCCGCTGCGAAACTTCCGCTTCCCGAGTTCGCACGCAATCCCAAATTTGCGGATGCTAAACGGGCGATAACCGAGGAACACGTGGGGACGACGTTCAACAATTTCTGGGAATTTACAAAAGCCAAAAACGTCCACCAGTACACGAAAAATTTCAATCTCGATCCGTATACGTTCACCATCGACGGCCTGGTGGAGAAACCGCTCACGCTGGGCCTCGAAGACATCGAAAAGCTTGGGTACGAAGAACGGGTTTATCGGTTCCGATGCGTCGAGGCGTGGTCGATGACGGTTCCTTGGTTGGGTGTGCCTTTGGCGAAGCTGGTCGCCCTCGCTAAGCCGACATCGGCGGCGAAGTTTGTCGCGTTCACGAGTTTCTACGATCCTGATCAAGCGCCGGAACAACGCGTGAAGAGCAAATACAAGTGGCCTTACTATGAGGGTCTGCGGATGGATGAAGCCATGAACGAAATGGGCTTTGTCGCGACCGGTGCCTACGGCAAACGATTACTTCCGCAAAGCGGCACACCGTTGCGCATCGTGACGCCGTGGAAGTATGGGTACAAAGGCCCGAAGAGCGTTGTCCGGATGACGTTCATGGATTCGCAGCCGCCAACGTTTTGGTCAGACGCGGTGAAGAGCGGTGAATACCCGTTCTATTCCAACGTCGACCCGGAAGTGCCGCATCCACGCTGGTCGCAAGCCACCGAAAAATTCATCACGGACAAGGCCAATGTAGCGGACGTGGAGGTAATCCCCACGCTTCACTACAACGGCTACGAAGAACAGGTCGGACACCTCTACAAAGACATGCCGCGCAAACTGATCTAAAAGAGTTACTTCCCCTTCAACAGATTCAGAATCGAAATTATGGTCCCGATGTGGACGCCCTCGTGGATGCAGTTGAAACCGATCGCCTGCTCTATGTTGTTCAATGTAATTCCGGGCATCAAGTCCATGGGCTTGAACGCATCAAGCACGCCTGCCTGATAGTCTTCCAATAGCTTCGCATACGATGCGCGGAAATTTTCTTTGACCTCGGCCAAGTCCGGCGCGGTATCCCATGTAGATGGCGAGGTTCCACCTTTAAACAGGTCTCCGTAATTCTCGGGAATGGGCGGCGTCAATCCGCAAGGCGCGTAGGTCAGCCCAACGTGCGCATGTGCCAAGTGCCCCAAATTCCACAGGATGTTGTTGTGTGCCCCGTCCGGGACAACGAGCATCTGCTCATCGCTCGTGTCCTTGATCATCTGCATCAAGTAACCCCGGCAAAGCGCAGCGGTATTCAGAATGTTCGCATCAGCCATTGTAATTCCTCTCCTAGGTAAAGACGCCGCGTAGCATATCAAATCGCCGGGAGGAACCGCGCACATAACCGCCCTGGGCAGAACTACAGACTGTCGCCGCGGGTAGGGCGGACGATTCGAATGCCACGGATAGGGCGAAACTGTTAGCGTACGCTTCACGATTCTTCATTCGACGTTTGCACACTTATTGATGTATGCGGCGCACGCTGACAGAATACGAAACCGGTCCGCCGGAATCACGATGGCCCATAGAAGGCACCTACATGAGGAGCAACGAACCATCCCGACCTGAAATCTTGGGACATCCTATGACATTTGGTCTCGCCCTCGTGGTCTCCGTTCTGTCGGCACTTGCCGATAACGCATTCGCGGAAGGACCGAATCAAGTATCCCCCGCTGAGGACGATCGGGGATGGCCCTCGCTGCCTGAGGTCGACGCCGCGGTGGAGATTCCCGCGCAGCGATCACCGTATTCATCAGACGCGCGAACCGTGAAGGTGTATCTCACGTATCCCGGTGGATCATTAGACAACGTAAACGCCGAGACAGGTCTGATGCTCTCGTTGCACAATTGGGGCGGGACACAGGCCGATGGCACGGCGGATCCCGCGTTCTTAGCCGCCAAATATAACGTGATCGCTATCGCGGTCGATTACTTTCAGAGTGGCGATTTGGATAAGTCCGTTCCCTATGATTTCGGCTACTTGCAAGCGCTTGATTCTCTTCGCGCATTGTATTTTGTGTTCGACGGATTGGATACGTCCGGCATGCTGTTCTCCCGTGGACGAATTTTTGCCGCAGGCGGTTCTGGCGGCGGCAACGTTGCCCTCATGGCGAACAAGCTTGCTCCCCGGACCTTCGCCTGCATCATCGACTGCTCAGGGATGGTTAAGCTCGACGACGAAATCGCATTCGGTCTTCCGGGTGGCAGCGAACTTAGCGCGCGCTATAGCCAAGACTCGAGCAACCCTCACTCCCTCACAAAGGACGCGCAGGAGATTAGATTCGTTGGACACCCCGATCATCTGTCGACCATGAACCGATTGGGCAATGCATGCAAAGTGATCGTTAGCCATGGCTTAACGGATGAAGTCTGCCCTGTCGATCACACGCGAGAAATGGTTGCGAACATGCAGGCAGCAAGTATGGATGTCGAGGCGCATCTTATCGCCGAGTCAGATATTGAAAGTGAGATAATTATGAACACGGGCCACGGAGTCGGCGACCGTACGTTGATCATCAACAAATTTGCGAGCAAGTATTTGTTACCGGACAGCGAGTCGGCGCTAGTGCGAACGGGGAAGTGCGATTTCGAGTTGCACGATGAGAACGTTAGATACGCAACGCGGAACGGCACATACGTCATATCCTATGGACGGGGATATCCGATAGGACGATTCGAGCCCGCTCAGCCACTAGAACGTGATGGATCTGGCTGATATTGTTGGCGTTACCCAACCATTGGCTACCATATCTCCGCGTTCGAATCCGAGATCTTTTGGTGATGGTCCTTGCCAATCTGTCGCGGCAGTAGACAACGAGAAACTACCTCTTCCAGGGTTGATCGTAAGCGTGGTAAACAACGACTCTTTGTACGGCGATGTATTCTGGATATTGCCGTACCTACTGTGGATTTCTTCGCTGTAGCTTCGATGCTGAAATTGCTTACCGCCGAGCCAGAAATAGGATGCGGAGTTAATGTGGACATACGGTACGCCATTTATGGTGCGAGCGTGATCGATATGGTGATGCCCGTTGAAGACGGCCGCCACTTTTCTTATTCCATCCGGCGTGCGCGCGTCCTCCAGTATTTGCCGCACATCCTGGTCGCCCGTGATGCTCGATTCACGTTCTAAGCTCTGGTGTACAAACACAAACACGGCTAAATCGGTATTTGCGAGATCGGTTTTCAACCAGGCTTGTTGATCCGCGGCAATATGGCTTGGATAGCCCGAGGTGTGTCCCTCAGGAACATCGTTAGCATCCAGCACTACAAAATGGAATCCATGCATGTCGAAGGAGTAATACCGTGATGGCATTCCTAAAAATTCTACGGCGTCTTCCCGCTCGAATCCGCCATCGGTCTCATGGTTTCCTATGACGTGATACCGCGGCCCACCGAATCGATTGAAGATAGCGAGAAACTCTCTGTTTTCTTTCTTGGGAGTACAGAAGTCTCCCAACTGAAGAATCGCGTCTGCCTTTCCGTCCCTCATCGCATCAATGAATGTAGTAAGGCGTGAATCGGCATCGTGCATGATGTCCTTGTGCACGTCCGCAATGAGCCCTAAATTCAGTGGCGAACTATTCGCGTCGCCTCGACACCATGCAGGGAGGGCGAACGATGCCCCCAACACGGTCCCGATGAACTGGCGTCGCGTCGGCGTATGAATAGCGAAATCGGACATGGGCAACCCTTTGAATTCGTTTCATCCACTGGAGAAAACTTCTAAAGTTCCTTAATTGCAATATTGCGGAACATGACGGGGTCATTGTGGCCCGCGAACCCGAAATGCCCTAGCTTCAGGTCTTTGCCCGGATGCGAGCTGTCCGCCATGAATGTTGTGACTTTACTCAGATCGGCGTCGACAATGACCGTGCCGTTCAACTCGACTTTGATAGTGGATCCCTTGACCGTCACTTCCTGGTAATTCCATTCGCCAACGGGTCGCAGATACCCCCGGTGTGCTGCCACCGCACCGTAGATTGAACCATGATATTGACGGGTATCGAGTTTCTTGTATTTGTCCGCTGTATCGTCGAGTACCTGAAGTTCG
>JAJDAB010000114.1 GCA_029262095.1 Candidatus Hydrogenedentota bacterium | reverse complement strand
GGATGACCCGGAAACGGGCACCGTGGCCGAGCGCGCCCGTGCGTACCTGGAGACAAACTGCGCGCACTGTCATCGGCCCGAGGGTCCGGCAAACACCACTGGATTGGACTTGCGCTACGTCCAGGAAGATCCTTACGCGTGGGGCGTTGGACGAACGCCGGTGGCGGCGGGGCGTGGGTCCGGCGATCGCTTGTTCGACCTTGTCCCTGGAAAGCCCGACGAGTCCATCCTGCTTTTTCGACTCGAATCGACGGAACCCGGAATCATGATGCCGGAACTGCCGCGCTTGATGGTTCACGAAGAAGCCGTCGAGTTGCTGCGGACATGGATCGCCGAGTTGGAAGAACCAGCCTAGCGCTATTCAGCCAAGGCGTGTCGCTCACGCTTTACCAAAGCCGAGTGCTGTCGATATGCCGTTCATGGCAGCAATGACCGTCGCGATGTGGTCGTCTTGGTCGACGCTAAGTTCTTCGATTCCGATTCGAATGTCTTCGCGGCTAACGGCTGCGGCGAACGCCTTATCCTTCAGTTTTTTCTTCACTGACTTCGGTTTCATGCCGACCAAATTGTCCGGGCGCACGTATGCAAGGGCCATCACGAATCCGCAGAGTTCGTCCACCGCGAAGAGCGATTTTGCTAACGGCGTTTCGCGCGCAACGCCCGAGTAAAGTGCATGACCGAGGATTGCATCCAGCATTTCCTCGGGATAACCCTCTTCGCGCAATATCGCTACGCCGGTGAATGGATGGCCCGATTCATCCAAGTCGGGGTTTGGCCATTTTTCGTAGTCAAAGTCGTGCAGCAATCCGGTGACGCCCCACAGGTTTTCGTCTTCGCCGAGTTTTTTTGCGTACGCAATCATCGCCGCTTCGACGGCCAACATGTGCCGGATAAGACTCTCGGATTGGGTGTATTCGTTGAGCAGCGCCCATGCTTTTTCGCGGTCGACGTTCATTGTGAATCATCCCGTGACACGAGGACCGGATCGCGAAAATCGATCCAGCCTTGACTGTGCATTTGTAGCACGATGTAGCCCTTACGGATATGCGGTAGCGCATCCGTCTCGGCCGCTTTGCCTCCGTTTAAGTGCGTCGTGCACCGGCTGCCGCGTACGTGAATTTGCAACAACTGCCATTCGCCCGGCGTGATTAGCGCGTCGTCCGCGCGTTCGATTCCGTAAATGCTCGCGGTCGGCATCACGCCGCCTGTGATGTCCCAAACCTGTATCTCGGTCCCGCGATCGCCGCCGTCTTCGCGTTGCCAGCGGAAAAACACGCCACCATTTGCGCCCGGCGATGTGCGTACATACATGTGTAAATCAAAGTCTTGCACCAATTCGTCGTACTGCAAATATCCGTTGCCACCCGAAGCACGGATAACGCCATCGCTCACATCGAATTTGGCCGGGCCATCGATCTTTGTCCAACCATCGAGGTCACTGCCATTAAACATGGAGACGTGCCCTTCCGTGTCGGGCAACCGCGTCAATTCGAAATTGCGTACGTTCAGTTCGCCGCTGTTATGCAGAAACCCCACGGCGCCTTGGCGCAACGTTCCGGCAAAACCAGGTTCATTTTCGAGATTCACGTCCTGGACGACTTTGTCATCGATTTGTACGCGGAGTTGCGGCCATGCCATCCGCACGCGACAGGTCCGCCAATCTTTCTCCGTATTGGGAACCACTGAGTCCGGTGCCTTCACACGAAAGAGTGCGCCCGTCGAGAATATATCGCCTTTATGATCGGGATGCCCGGAAAATTCGATTTCAATTCCGGCCCGATACGCGCCATTGCGCGGTGCATGAATTACCAGTCCGGATGCGCACCACTTATGGACTTGGAATTCGAATTTAAGGTCAACGTTTTCGTAGTCCGCCTTGCTCAGATGTGCAAGTGGCGCGTGTGAACTGCCTTCCAGCGACAGCACGCCCCGTTTCAATCGTAGTTTATGTTCGTCTGATGCGATGGTCTCCCAGCCATCCGATTGTTCGAGCGTCAGGACGTCGTTTGCCAGGGCCGTAACGCAGAATCCAGCCGCTAAGATTAGAGTGAGTACGCGCATTCCCTTGAATCCTCTTTCGCTGTTGGATGACCGGGCGATTCGTGACGCCGAATCGGCATGGTATCCGCGAGCGGTTGGCTGGGCAAGTTGATTTTGCGATGTCTACGAATAGAAATCGCATTCGACACAGCGTATCATCCCGGATCTGAAGCAACGAAAAAGGATCAATCATGCAACGCATCGCCGCCCTATTGGCAATCGTATTATTGGCCGTCGGATGTTCGTCGAAGCAAAGTGACTACACCATCGCCGTGATTCCGAAAGGGCTCGGACACCAATTCTGGAAGACCGTCAAATCAGGTGCGGATGCGGCGGGCAAGGAGTTCAACGCGGAAATACTTTGGAATGGCCCGGCCAAAGAAACGGAAGTTGCGAAACAGATTAACATCGTGCAGGACATGATGAATCGTGGCGTCGATGCCATTGTGATGGCGGCGTGCGATGAGAACGCCCTAATTGACACGATTCAAAAGGCGATCGATTCCGGCATCACCGTCGTGACCATCGATTCCGGCGTCAAATCTGACTTGCCCGTTTCGTTTGTCGCCACCGACAATATCGCAGGTGCGGTGGCCGCCGCTGATGCACTGTCCGAACTCATCGGCGGGGAGGGCGAAGTTGGTTTGTTGCCGTTTGTGCCGGGTGCTGCCACCTCCGAAATGCGGGAAAGTGGATTCAAACAAGGCATCGAAAATCATGCCGGCCTCAAGCTGGTCTCGACCATCTATACCCATAGCGACGTCGCCAAAGCACTGTCCGCGACGCAAGACATGATGACCTCCAATCCGAATCTGAAGGGCGTGTTCGCCACGAACGAGCCGGCCTGTATCGGCGCGATGCGTGCTATAGAAGCGGCGGGCAAATCCGGCGAAATACAGCTTGTTGCGTTCGACGCCTCCGAGGACCAAGTCGCCGCATTAGAGAAAGGCCTGGTGCAAGCACTCATTGTCCAGAATCCCTTTCGCATGGGACACGATGGCGTCAAAGCAGCTATCGATCACATCAATGGCCGCCCGGTCGAGAAGCGCATTGATACCGGCGTGATTGTTGTGACCGCAGAAAACTTGAACGATCCGGAAATCCAGGCCTTGATAAACCCGTCGGGCGCGTAGTTTTGTCCCTTTCCGTTCGCGTTGATATACTTTTGTTCTCAAACCCGGTCGCGTGTGATGCCGGTAATAGATGAAGGTTTAGCATGTCCGGTCATTCCAAATGGAGCACCATCAAACGCAAGAAAGGCGCGGCGGACGCGAAGCGCGGGAAAATTTTTAGCCGTCTCGCCAAAGAAATCACCGTGGCCGCGAAAATGGGCGGCGGCGATCCCGATGCCAATCCGCGATTGCGCACCGCGTTATTGAGTGCCCGCGCCCAGAACGTACCCAAGGATAATGTCGACCGGGCGATCAAGCGCGGCACGGGCGAATTGCCTGGCGTGATCTATGAAGAAATCCGATATGAAGGGTATGGGCCGGGTGGTGTCGCGTTAATTGTAGACGTTCTGACCGACAACAAAAATCGTATCGTCGGAGAATTGCGCCATGCGTTAACGAAGAACAACGGCAGCATGGCGGAGAACGGCGCGGTTACTTGGAACTTCGACCAGAAGGGCCAGATAATCGTCCCCAATGGCGAGTTATCCGAAGAAGACCTGCTTGAGAAAGCTATCGAAGCGGGCGCAGATGATGTCGAACCAGGTGACGAGTCGTCCATGATTTATACCGATCCGACCGAACTACAAGCCGTATCGGATGCATTGCGTGAAGCGGGACTGACGGTCGAGGAAGCGAAGCTCGTTATGCTTCCGAAGAACACAACGATGCTTGAAGGCAAAGAAGCGCAAGCCATTTTGCGTCTACTCGAAGCGCTCGAAGACCTCGACGACGTGCAAGACCTGTTCTCCAATTTTGACATTTCCGAAGAAGAACTGGCCGCGGCGTTTTCGGATTGATTTCGTCGTCGGCACTCGACGTTCGCGAGCAACGCCAAGTTTGCGCAAGTCCCTTCTCTTCGAGGATAGGGTTCGTGTGAAGGGCGCTACCGAAGCTGCGACTATCGTGGCTAGTATCTAATTCCAATATTCGTTATTTGAATAAGTGCCATGCTCACACTGGATAGCATCGAACTAACATCCCCCTTCGAAGGGGGATGTTAGTTCGATGTCTTGTGATTGTGCGATGATCGTTGTTCCGGATTATTTCACCACGAGTGAAGTTAAACTGCGCTACATTGCAAGGTAGGCATTGACGGGAGTTTTCGATGCGGGTTCTGGGGCTCGATCCAGGTACAGCCACCACCGGCTACGGCATTGTCGAACAACACGGCAGCCGACTCCACCACATTGACCACGGCGTCATCACCACTCCGCCACACACACCGTTCGAAACAAGGCTCACGACGATCTACGATGAGACCCGCGCACTCATCGCGCAACACAAACCCGACGCCGTCGGGCTCGAAAAAATCTACTTCAAACAAAACGTCACGACCGGCATCACGGTCGCCCAAGCGCGCGGCGTCCTGGCGCTTGCGGCAGCGCAATCAACACTGCCAATTCGCGAGCTCAGTCCGATGGATGTGAAGAAGGGCGTCGTCGGCTACGGCAAAGCTACAAAAAAGCAGGTTCAAGAAATGGTGAAAGTATTGCTAAACCTCGAGGCAATGCCGAAGCCCGATGACGCCGCCGACGCACTCGCCATAGCAATCTGCACGTTACACGCTGGTCGGCTCGGCGACATCATGCAAGCGTAGTTCTTTCTAGTGCGATCGCAAGTCGCCCGATGAATTTCGCATTTCGTGCAAACGTAATTCGTATTCACGTGGGATTGAGTCGTCTGATTTCAGTTCCCTCTCCTGGCCGAGAGGGTCAGCGTGAGGGGCCTTTCGCTACGTGCGTCGTCCTATCACGCCGGCGACTCGACCGTGAACGTTAGGTCGCCGTCCTTCCAACCGTGACGGTTTTCTACTTCCTCACCGTTCTCATCGGTGCCGTTTCGACCTAAGCTATATACAACGAATCCGCGATCCAGTATTCGATATCGAAATGGGGCGCCACCGCTAGGATCGATCGGTACCGCGTCTAGATAATCGGGGACGAGCACGTTAGCGTTGTCCGGGAACGCACCATGCTCAGCCCTGTAGCGTGCTGCGGCAAGTGCGACGATGGCGATTCTCAGGTGCGCTCGATTCTGGATGTCGGTTTCCATCGAACCTGCGACGCCGGGCAACAGTATTGAAGTGAACGAACCGGGGCGCGTGCTTCGCGCGATTCTTTCGCGAATCGCCTTGCTCGCATCGATTTGTTCTTGGATCGGTAAGGCGCATGCTTCGACAAAACGGTCGTAGGCATCGTGAAATTGAATACCATCTAAATCCATGAGACCGCTCGGGCGATAGACTAGACTGACCCACAGGTCTTGCAAATCAATTCCGCCGTTCGCACCGAATGCGCGGTCGCCAAAATCCGTCGCTTCCACCATCGTCCATGAGCACCGCTCTCCAATGTACCCGTTGACAAATGCACGGTTGGCCTCCGCCTCAATCAGACGTTCCTGGAGCGATCTGAGTTGATTCTCGGAAAACTCGATACGATTCATCGCCTGTTCCAGCGCTTCCAATCCGATTGCCTGAATGCCGATACGAACCAATTGCGAAATTAGCAATGGTTCATTATCCAGCGAGTCCGCAAGCTCGACAATCCCGTCGATCATTCTCGATGCCTCCTCCGCCTCCGCATTCAAAACTGAGTACAGGGATCGGGCCGACAAGCGACGCGCTAGCATACGCAGCTTAGCGAGATGGTCTAACTGAACCGCCATACCCGCGTTCAGGTCGATTGGAAACCGGCATTCGTCATACTCAAACGATTCGAATACCGCTTCTACGGCATCCTCGTTTTGTAGGGTAAACGTATGCAACGCCGCAACCTGCTTTTCTGGGATCGGTTCGGAACGATGCGGGACTTCCGCACTGCCGGAAATGGGGAGATTGTTGTCAATTTCCCGGCTCGGCATCACTATCGATTCGATGGCGAACTGCAGTAAGTATGCTCGGTTTTCACCAGACGCTGGCAGCGCATAATATTCATCAAGTTCCGGATACGTTACCGGAAAGCCTGCTGCTCGTACCCGATCCTGGACGGCTTGCAGCCTGTCGGAGGCCCACCACCGATACACGCCAAACAGCACGGCAAGCGTGGCGAGCACCGCCAATAGGATAGATTTCCAATGCCGCATCGAATTCTCCGCGTAACGAATGGATTACCTTGCCGACCCATAGAATATGACGAAATGGAGCCTCGGCGATCGATCTTGAGTCGCGCAAAACGCTCAAAATTCGCCCATGACGCGGTGGGTAGAGTAATCTATTCAGTCGAGAATGTACGGCAACTGGCGGAACCACTAGATACGGTCGCCTCACAGTTCCTGGAATAACGGCTTGACGACTTTTCTGACAATCGATTTCTACGCGGGATTTGCCTGCTACCTTATCGCATTCGCGGCGGTTCTCCGATACCTCGCGAAAGCGGAGGCCGCGGCGCTGTTGGTCGCCCAATGGAGTTCGGCGGCCGGTGCCGGATTGCTGGCGCTCGCTTTCCTCACGCGTTGGATTGAGTGGGGTCAATTTCCCGTATCGGGCACGATCGCGCCGGTGCTAATGCTCGTCCAACTAACGACCGTGGTGGCGCTCCCCGTAGTTCTCACGGGGTCTGTGCGTGCGCTACTTTGTTTCTACGTCCCGGCATTGAGCCTTCTCTACGGCCTCGTCGTCGCGATCAGCGTCGCCCGTGGCGAAGCGTTCCTGGAGGAGCCGCCCTCCGACGCACTCAATGGCGCGTTCCTTACAATCCACGTCGGACTCGCGTTCTTTTCCTACGCGCTCTTTCTGGTTGCCAGTTTGACGAGCGTCGCGTACCTATTCCAAGCGCGCCATCTCAAGCAGCATCAACTCACCCAGCTCTTTCACCGTTTACCTCCGCTTGAACGACTGGATCGCACGTTGCTCCGTCTGATCGCGGTCGGCTATGGACTGTTCGCCATTACGCTTGTGCTCGGATTCATATGGGCGGTCCGCAACGAAGAACTCTTGGATGAGCGGTGGTTTGTCTCTACCAAAATCTTGCGCGCGGCCGCTATGGTCGTGTTCTATGCCATCGCGTTTCACGGGCGGCAATTGGGTTGGCTGCGTGGGCAAAAATTAGCGTACGTCATCTTCTGCGGTTTCACAGGACTCATGCTCATTTATCTCGCCTTGGGCATCGCCAATTATTCAAACCTAGATTTTTGGCGGGCGTCGCTATGAGTTTCACCGCCACCGGAATCAATCACCGGACGAGTCCGGTCGAACTTCGTGAAAAACTGAATTTCGACGCGGAAGCGTTGCCCAATGTCTTGCAGCAATTGAAGAAGCGTATTGGCGGAGGCGTAGTCATGCTGAGTACGTGCAATCGCGTCGAGGTTTACGCGAACGCGCCCGGCGCGGCGGACGACATCCACAAGAGCATTCGGGAATTCGTTGCGGAGACGAAAGGTATCTCTCAAGATCGTTTCGACGGAATGTTCTACGAATACGCGGACAAAGACGCCATTGTTCATCTCTTCCGCGTTGCTTCCAGTTTGGACAGCCTGGTCGTCGGCGAGGGCCAAATTCTGGGCCAGGTTCATGACGCGTATTTGGCGTCGCAGGCCGAACAAGCGACAGATAAAATTGTCAGCGCCGCGTTCCAAAAAGCATTTGGTGTTGCGAAAGACGTACGAACGAATACCCGGATTAGCGAGGGGAAAGTATCAATCGGCTCCGTCGCAGTTGATCTGGCCGTGTCGATCTTCATGGACCTGCGCGCCAAGACGGTAATGATTATCGGATCCGGCGAAATGGGTGAGCAGACCCTCAAATCACTCACGTCGCACGGCGTCGGTCGCGTACTTTTGGTCAACCGGAGTCCGGAGAAAGCGGAGGCGTTGTCGGAACGGTATGGCGGGGAAGCGATTCCCTACGACCAATTGAAGCGCGCACTCAGCCGCGCAGACATGGTCATTTCGTCGACCGGCGCCGACGAACCCATCTTAGGCCACGCGGATTTTCAACTCGCGTTGCGTGAACGCAGTCAGGAACCGATGTTTGTGATTGATATCGCGGTCCCACGGGACATCGACGGACGCGTGAACGAGCTAGACAACATTTACCTCTACGACATTGATGGATTGAGCAGGGTTTCTGAAGCGAACATGGAAGCGCGCCGTAACGAGATCGACCGGTGCATGAAAATTGTCGATCGGGGCGCGAGCCAATTCATGCGGTGGTTTCATGGTCTACTTGCCGAGCCCACCATTGTGTCGATGGCCGAAGAGTTGAACGCTATACGCGAGCAGGAGCTGGGCAAGACCCTAAATTCCTTATCCGGTTTAGACTCCAAGGCGCGCGAAGAGATTGAGTATCTCTCTAAGCGTATCGTCAACCGAATTATGCAACGCCCCATGGCGCAACTGAAACGGGAAGTCACGGAAGACGATCCGCACAACGTCCTGCACCTCGTCAAACGGCTATTCGGCCTCCAAGAAAGCAAATGAAGAATACACTGACAATCGGCACGCGCGGCAGCAAGCTCGCGCTGGCCCAAACCCATTGGGTCTCCGAACAACTGCGGGCCGCAAATCCGTCTCTGACCGTGAACATCGAAATCATTAAAACGACCGGCGATCGCATTATCGACCGACCGTTGTCTCAGATCGGCGGTAAGGGTCTGTTTACGAAAGAACTCGAAGTGGCCTTGATGGAGAACACCATCGATTGCGCGGTTCATAGTCTGAAGGATTTGCCCACAGAGTTGCCCGAGGGTTTGACCCTGGGTGCGATTCCTGTGCGGGTTGACCCGCGCGACGTCTTGGTGACGAACGCTGGCCTATCGCTGAGCGATCTTGCCGCCGGCTCCGTCGTCGGCACGTCCAGCCTCCGGCGTGCGGCCCAGTTGCGGCACATGCGTGGCGACCTCGAAATCGTTGATTTGCGCGGGAATATCGATACGCGTGTCGGTCGGGTTCACGACGGCGACATCGACGCGG
>JAJDAB010000113.1 GCA_029262095.1 Candidatus Hydrogenedentota bacterium | reverse complement strand
AACTGGGCGTGGAGCAATTTTCGTTCACCGGCGGTGAACCGTTTGTGAATCGGGATATCTTTCCGATTCTGGCTTACGCCCTGAGTCACCGGCCGTGTCTGGTCCTGACGAATGCGACCAACCCGCTACGCGCGCGGCTCGACAAGCTCACCGACCTCGCTGACGCGCAGAACCCGCTGCGATTCCGCGTCAGCCTCGATCACCCCGATCCCGGTCGGCACGACGCTATACGCGGGGAAGGCAATTTCCAGAAAGCGCTCGACACGATGGCCGCTTTACACGACATGGGTTTCGGGCTCTCCGTCGCCAGATTGGCTCAACCCGATGAAGATATCGACGCGATCAACGCAGCCTATATTCCGTATTTTGAGGAAGCTGGCTTGCCGTCCGGTATCCCCTTCGTGGTGTTCCCGGATTTCCTCCCGCCCGAAGCGCACCCAGGCGGCATCCCCGAAATCACTGAGCATTGCATGACGACGTATCACACCGTTGAATCACGTGCGCGCTTCATGTGTAATTTCAGTAAGATGGTCGTCAAGAAAGACGGGCGCTTGGGCGTGTATGCCTGCACGCTCGTCGACGATGATGAATCCTATAACCTCGCCCCCACGCTCACCGAAGCGATGCAACGCCGTGTGATGTTACGGCATCATCGCTGCTATTCCTGTTTTGCGTATGGCGCGAGCTGCAGCGAAACGTAGCAATTTTCGACATTCAATCCGTTGATTTAATAGCGAAGGAGAAACGCACGATGACCAACAGACTAATTCAAACCGTTGCGGTGGCGACATTGACTGTGGTGCTAGCAGCGATGCAGACCGGTTGCGCGCACACGTCGAAAGACGAAACGACGATGGACACCGTGAGCGGGTATTACGCCGGCGATTGGTTCGGGCCGAACCCGGAAAAATCGCTGGGAACCCTCAACTGCACCATCACGCCCAAGGGTAAAGACGCGTGGGACGCTTACTTCGTCGCGACCTTCGGCGAAGTCGGCGAGTACGAAGTGCCGCTGGAAGGAAAGCGCGAGGACGGCAAAGTAGTCTTCGGGGGCGCAGTCGATCTCGGCGCGAGCGAGGGCGGCGTGTTTGAATGGACTGGCGAAATCGTCGGAGACGAATTCAACGGCATTTACAAAGCGCGCGGCTACACCGGCACCTTCAAAATGGTCAAAGCGGAAAAACCTGCGGACGAGTAATAAAACTATTATGGAGTGCGGTGGCTTGCACCGCTTTCACAGCGCAAGGCTCGCCTTGCGGAGTCGCCAAGAAAATGGGTCTTACCCATCCTCCATTCGCCGGTCGGGGCGGACGCCGAAGCGCTTTATTAATTCTTCGGCTTCAGCGAGTTTGTGTGGCGGCGCGTCATCGGTTCGGTGGCCGAGGTATTTTGCTGGTGTACCGGCCCAGATTTCGTAGGGGCCGATGTCTTTGGTCACCACCGCGCCGACACCCACAACCGCGCCTTCGCCGATGGTAACGCCGTAGTTGATGTAGGCGCGGCTGCCGATCCAGGCGTCTTTACCAATGATGACCGGCTTCATGATGTGCGGCGTGAAACGCCAGTGCTCTTTGGTCCCGTAGATGAGATGGGTACCGTCGCGGACGATGACGTATTCCGTAAGCGCGGCGTTTTCACCGATCTCGACGTATTCGCCGCACTCGATGATCACGTTCCAACTCAGGTGACTCCGATCCTTTAATACGATTTTGCCTTCGTGCCGTGTGCGCAGCTTGATGTGATCGCGCATGTGGATGTAATCGCCGATCTCGACGTTGCCTTGCACGTCCAAATCTTTACAGTAAATGCGGCATTTCTTGCCAATTTTCTTGAATTTTCGCTTGTTGCGCCAGTAGTAATAGGCGCGCGTAATATCATTCATGAGTGAAGCCCCCGAGGTTGCGGGCCGATTCTACCCAAAAGACCGCGCGATGCGAAATCGCGGCATTTGATGATTGTGCCTGTACGCATCGCGTGCTAGACTTTCGGGCATGTCGAATTACTCAAATTCACGCTCGTATTTGGCCGCTCTGGCAGCCGCAATCTTTGTCGTCCCGCTGCTGGCGACGTGCGGTGTCATTACAGAAAAAAGCCGTATTCGTGTTGCGAAAGTCGGCGGTGAATATTTCACTCGCGGCGACCTGGAAGAGGCGATCCGTGACTTTCCGGCGGAAGAAAAGCCCCAAATCCGCACCAAAGGCGACCTGCGCGTTGTGCTCAGTGAAATCATTGATGAAAGTATCAAGCGCGGCCAGGCCACTGCGCTCATAGAACAGGGCAAGATCAATGTGGCGCGCCAGGAAGCCGAAGTGCAATACATCATGCGCTACCCCGAAAAATCGATGCAGTTCCTTCAGTTGAGGGATGTCCTCCCGGAGAGTGATCTCAAGCCGTACGAAGAAGATCGCGAACTCGCAATCGATCGGGAAGAGGAGCGGATGTATGCAGATCGTGCGCTGATTCACCTCATCAACGAGGCGGTACAGAACGGATCGCTGAAAGTCTCGGAGGAACAGTACGTAGAACAATACGAACTGCGCAAAGGGCAGATGTATACGTTTGAGCAAATTGCTATTCATGGGGTCTACCTGCCGCTAGATGCCCACGAAGATTGGTCCGCCGAGGTCACCAAGGTGCTTGAACGAATGAACAACGGCGGCGATCCGCGCAAAATCGCCGAGACGTATGGTGAAGACAAGGCGGGGTATCTCGAGGTTGGCCTGACGAACCAGGGGGCGAACCCCAAGTTCACGATGTTTTGGCAGCAAGCCAGCGAGAGCGAAGTGGGCGACGTACTCGCTGCGTTTATCCCTGACTGGCAGCGCACAGCGACAGTCGCTGGGCAGACAGAGACGATCCCGATCCCCGACTCGCAACTCGTTTTCCGTGTTACACAGTACGTGCCCGCGCGGCAAAAAACGCTCGAAGAAGCGAAACCTGCGTTGCGATCCAGCGTTCTGTTCGCGCAGATGATGGACCGGCTGCGCGAACAGTCCGGCGTCGAAATTTACGACGAGAATCTACCGGACCCAGGGTTGTACGACATAGCAATGCCGTCGCCATCTTTCGACAAGTAGTTCTCCCGCTCGCCTTTTTGTTCGCCACACGGTATGCTTTCCGGTTTCGATGGAACGCCGGAAACCTGTGTATTCCACGCAGGGCGAGGCTAGCGAAGGAGCCACCCCGACCATGAGTGACGTCGTCCAATTCAGTAAACGCGGCAGTATTGGCATCATTACGATCGACAGCCCGCCCGTGAACGCGTTGGGCCATGCGGTCAGACAAGGCATTGCGGACGGAATCGCGGCTGGGACTGCGGATGACGACGTAAAGGCTATCGTGTTGCATTGCGCGGGCCGGACGTTTATCGCGGGCGCTGACATCACCGAGTTCGGGAAACCGTTTAAGGAACCCGGACTCGACGCGGTGATGAATGCGATGGAACAGTCGACCAAGCCGGTCATCGCAGCGATTCATGGCACTGCGCTCGGCGGGGGCCTTGAGACGGCGATGGCGTGCCATTATCGCTGCGCTGTCGCAACCGCGAAATGCGGTCAACCTGAAGTAAACCTCGGCCTCGTCCCGGGTGCTGGAGGCACACAACGTCTACCACGACTTGTGGGCCTGGAGATGGGTGCGGAGATGAACGCGGGCGGCGCTCCGATTTCAGCGACCGTGGCGAAAGATCACGGACTCGTCGACGAGATCATTGAGGGCGACCTGCTTGACGGGGCTGTAGCGTATGCCGAACGGCTGGTCGCCGAAGGTGCGCCACTCCGCCGTGTTCGGGACATCGAATACCCGAAGGATATTCCTGCGGATCTGTTCGACAACCTACGCAAGAAATACGCGAAGATTAAGCGCGGCTTTGAGGCGCCACAACGTAACATCGATCTCGTCGAGGCGAGCACAAAACTCCCATTCGACGAGGGCATGAAGAAGGAGCAGGAAGTCTTCTTCGAGTGCATGATGTCGGTGCAATCCGCAGCGCAACGTCACCTTTTCTTCGCGGAACGGCAAGCCAGCAAGATTCCAGATGTCCCAAAGGACACGCCGACCAAGGACATCAAGAGCGTCATGGTACTTGGCGCCGGTACGATGGGCGGCGGCATCGCGATGAATTTCGCCAACGCGGGCATCCCGGTCAAAATCCTTGATACGACGCAAGAGCTCGTGGACAAGGGGATGAGCATTGTCGAAAAGAACTACGCTAATACGGTCAAGAAAGGCCGGCTTTCGCAGGAGAAGATGGACCAGCGGATGGGTCTGATCTCTTCGACCGCGAACTTTGAAGACGTGGGTAGCGTGGATATGGTCATTGAAGCGGTCTTCGAGGAAATGGATATTAAGAAGGATGTCTTCGGCAAGTTGGACAAATTCTGCCGGCCGGACGCCATCATGGCCACGAACACTTCGACCCTGGACGTAGACGAAATCGCCGCGGTCACGTCTCGGCCGGAACAGGTCATCGGCACGCATTTCTTCAGTCCGGCGAACGTTATGCGATTGCTGGAAATTGTTCGGGGCGCTAAGACATCGAAAGAAGTTATCGCCACCACTTTCAAAGTGGCCAAACAAATCCGGAAAGTCGGTGTGCTCTCCGGGGTCTGCGACGGATTCATCGGCAACCGCATGATTCACGGATATAGCCGTGAAGCGGTCTTCCTCGTTGAAGAAGGCGCGTTACCGCAGCAAGTTGACGCGGCCCTCTACAACTTCGGCATGGCAATGGGGCCACTCGCGATGGGCGACTTGGCCGGTCTCGATGTCAGTTGGCGCATTCGTAAGCGGCAAGCAGCCACTCGGGACAAGAATCTGCGCTACTCGCCGATCGCGGACAAGATATGTGAGATGGACCGGTATGGCCAAAAGACCGGAGGCGGTTGGTACGACTACAAACCGGGCGACCGTACGCCACATCCGAATGCGGAGGTCGAAAAACTCATCCTGGAAGAATCAAAATCGCTCGGTATTTCGCGGCGTGATATTTCGGACGAAGAAATCATTGAACGCACGATTTATGCGTTGGTCAACGAGGGCGCCAAGATTCTTGAAGAAGGTATCGCCTTGCGCGCTTCGGACATCGACATGATTTATATCTCAGGGTACGGATTTCCGATTCACCGCGGCGGGCCGATGTTCTACGCGGATTGCGTGGGCCTGGAGAACGTCTACAAGCGCGTATGCGAATTTCACGAGGAGCACGGCGCGTTCTGGAAGCCGGCACCGCTCCTTGAACAGCTGGCGAAGGAAGGCAAGACCTTCAACAAACTGGGCTGATGCGATAGCGACGACGAACCGGGTCGCTCAGGTCTAGGTCGGTTTAGTTTTACTGCTTGTTAAAACCGGTTGACGATATTCATTATGTAACGGTCGGACATCCCCCTTATTCCCCCTTCGAAGGGGGACCAAGGGGGATGTCCGCTTGGCAGTTTCGATTACGAGCTTAGCAGTTGTTTTGCGGTGCCGACGTTTCACGGTCGATTCATCACGTGGTATGGGCGGCCTACTCGCTCAGAATCTGCTCGACGATGTCCTTTGGAAATATCTCTTGATAGATTCGCTTGGCACTTGCAGCGTAGTTCCAGTCCGCATATAGCGGTCGCCACCGGTATCCGTCCAATAACACCGAGAGGGATATGTCGATCGCTCCCCATGGGTTATTTACGCCTTGCTGGGTCAGAGGCGTGTCCGATCGAATGATGTGCGCCGCTCCCCAACGTGACGCCCACATCGCGAAGAAAAAATCCTCTGGGGTGATTGAACGAGGCAGTACTAGATCACCTTCACGAACCGCATCGTGAACGACGCTCGTTGCGAGGCCCATGCATCTCAGATCCAACACCTTGAATGCATCTTGGCGTTCATGACTGGTTTTCGCTCTAAGTTTGGATGACGCGAGGAAGATTTCGACCGGCAAATCCCGTTCCAGAAGAATTCGCTCGACCTCGCC
>JAJDAB010000112.1 GCA_029262095.1 Candidatus Hydrogenedentota bacterium | reverse complement strand
TTCTGCAATCTCAATGACATCGACGTCAACTGGCAACGGGTCCTCGTCGGTGCACTGATTATCGCGCTTGTGTTCTACGACAATTTTCGGAAACGGCGGGCGGGATTATTGAAGGAAGAATGAGCGACCCGTTCATCGATTATTCAAGCGCCGACTATGTGCGAGGCTTGGTCAAGCGTTTAAGATCGCGGGCGATGATGTCTTCTTTCTTTTCGTCGCCGGTTCGCGCGTAAAGCCGGGCTAGACGAAGACTCGCTTGACGGAAGAGTGGACCAACTGGATCATCCGACCGCAAACCCTCCGGTGATACGGCCTTGCGTACTTGTTCGTAAGTGGCTTCTGCGGCGTGAACGTCGCCCTGCTCCACGAGGAGATCGCCACGCAACAACATTAAGTGATGTTTAGCTTCGCCCTCAAGACGATCATCGTCCAGCAGTTCGTTAATACGCGTCAAACCATCGGCGCTCTTGGCGTGGACCATCAACGCCGAAGCCTCTGTGACCGCAGCCTCGGAGCGCACGGCGGGCGTCTCAGCGGCTTCCGTTGCGTTGCGTAATGCGGCCAGCCCCCCGTCTTTGTCCGGTTCGGCCTGAGCCAGTTGCAGCGCCCCAATCGCGGCATACAACTTGGAAGTATCGTCAGGCGCTTGCGCATCGGCCAAGGCGCGCGCTAGCACATCCATCGCCGCCTCGGTGCCGTCGACGGTATAAGATTCCGCAATAATCGAGGCGACGCTTGACTCCACCGCTGCTTGTTCGACGTTCGATTGGAGTGGCGTGTCGGTTTTTACGGGGACTTGAACGCGTGTCGTCTTCGATTCTGCATCCGGTGTCAGAGACTCAACCGGTTCCGTAGCCGGTGCTTCGCCGGGATCGCGATCGATATTTCGATCTGACGACGCTAGACCACGCGCGGAATCGCGGCTCTTCTTGACCGTGTATTGCTTCGACGAAACTTCGCGTGGCGTAATCGTATCGGATCGCTGCGACAACAGAGCGACACCCGCGATAATGACAAACGTCATCACTACCGCACCAACCAACATTAACTGCCGTGAGAGTGTGCTCAATAATCCCCCCTATGCCCGCGAACGTATTTCCCCGAACGTGCCCGCGAGGGAATTATCGCACATATTATGGGGATTTGCTGGGATTGCGCGTAACGCCGTCCGCGCGAGGAATACGCCCAACTCTGCATAGGGCCAAGCCCATAAACGCACGGCAGAGAATTCCTATGGCGGCGATTCCAAATACATGGCGTGTGCCGTACAACGAGTTCTGTTCGATCACCGGTGATGGAACATGTGTCGCTAGATACAGGGAACTTACCACGAGCGTCAAACCCATCAGTACGGTTGCGAACGCGTCCATAAAGGTTTTCAATCGTGTGGGCATAGCGTTAGTCCGACAGTGCGAACGCGACGAGCGCATCGCCCAGTGCCGCGTGAGTTTTGGCGTCGAATTCTGTGTGCATGCGACTGTGCCCACCGGACGCAATTGCGACGTATTGTGTGCCGTTCGCAGTATAGGTCATGGGAACGGCGGGCGAAAAGAACGGGAGTTTGTATTCGAACAGCAACGTGCCGTCCGCGGAATCGAATGCGCGAAAGTAGCCGTCCTCCGTGCCGCCCATGAATACCAAGCCGCCTGCGGTGACGATCGGACCCCCGCGATTGAATGAGCCTGTCCCGATCGGATCGCATCCCAGTTTCTCGACGTCGGGGTCGAATCCGAGCGGGACATCCCACGCGATTTCGCCCCTGGTCAAATCGATGGCGACGAGTTTACCCCAAGGCGGCTTCGTAAACGGCACGCCGGTTTGAGAGTCCATGAACCGGTTGCTAAACGGCAGATAGTCCAACTCCGATTCGGGTGGCGCCTTTTTTGAACCCAGCACGACGGCCATGTTGTTCACATTCGTGACGAGGTATCCGGTCTCCGGATCGAATGCGCCGCCACCCCAACTGGACCCACCTTGATAACCGGGCGCAGTCAATGTGCCTTCTAGACTTGGCGGCGTGAACAGCGGGCCGTGCCGATATTTCTTGAATGCAGCCTCTGCACGTTTGCGATGCGCGGGCTCAAGATTCGCTAGGTCATCAATCGCGTAACCTTGTTGTGCGAGCGCGGGCGGCTTCGTCGGAAACGGTTGCGTCGGCGACGTCCATTCGCCGGGCACGTCTGAATTTGGCACCGCGCGATCTTCAATCGGCCATATCGGTTCGCCCGTTACGCGATTGAACACGTAGCAGAACCCCGTCTTCGATAGTTGCGCGACGATGGGAACCATCTCGCCATCAATTTCGATATCGACGAGCGTCGGTTGCGAATTGATATCGTAATCCCAGATGCCATGGCGGACGGTTTGGAAATGCCATTGAAGTACGCCCGTTCGTGCGTCGAGACAGAGCAGGGTCTCGGCGTAGAGATTATCGCCAGGGCGATGGCCGCCGTAGAAATCAGAATTCGGCGTCGAAGTCGGCGCGTAGAGCAAGCCCCGTTCTTCGTCGATACTCATTTTAGTCCAAACATTTGCGCTGCCGGCGAGATCGAGCGAACCGTCCAACCACGTTTCTGCGGCGGCCGTGTCATCCGCCGGAATGGTGTAAAACGACCATGCTAACGCGCCGGTCTTTGCATTGAACGCGAGCACCGCGCCGGGCGGTCGGGTGATGCTGGGCGAATCCGCGATTTGCGATCCGACGATGATGAGGTCTTCGAAAACGGTTGGCGGCATCGTGTAGCTGTAGGCACCACGCGGCCCGAGGTGGTCCCAATCCAACGATCCGAAGACGTCGACGACGCCGTTCTCGCCAAAGCTTGTGACCGCATCACCTGTTTCGGCGTCGACGCAATAGAGCCGTCCATCAATAGGCGTAACGAAGAGTCGTGTATCCTCTTCCTCCTGCCAGAGGGCAACGCCGCGATTCAATGCCCATCCCCATAGCGCTTGCTTCACGTCGTATTCCGGCGTGAATTGCCAAAGATCGCGCCCGGTCGCGCCATCGATTGCGTGTACCCGGCCGAATGGTGTCGTGAAGTACAAAACGCCATCGCGAGCGAGCGGCGTGGTTTCATATGCGATCATCTTGCTACCCGCGCGTTCCATGTCGCCGTGGTGATGCGTCCATGCGACGGTCAAATCGGCGACATTGTCTCGATTGATCTGGGCGAGTGCCGAATATTTATGGCCATGCTCGTTGGCGCCATACGCCAGCCAATCGCCTTGGCCCGCTTTGGCTTGCGTCGCCGCAATGGACGCGACAATTGCGGCGGACAGTTTCGATACAAAACCATCGCGTTCCCATATGGAGGAAGGAACTTCTTGGCCGGTACGCACCCACACGAGATCGAGGCTCGGAATTGCGACGACGATCTGACCGCGACTGCCGAAGTTTGCGATCGCATCCCGAGGCGTGCCGGGCAGCAGATTCCCTTCGACGCGATCGGACTCGTAGTACGATCGAAAAAAGTCTCCGCGATTTAGATGCCAAAACAGGCCATACGACGGGTTCTCATTCGGCGCGGGCGCAGTCGTCAATTCACTGATGTACTCAGCGGGAAGGTATCGTTCACCGTTCCATTCGCCCCGGTTAAGCATGATCTGGCCAACCTTTGCCAAATCGACCGGTCGCATTCGAATGCTCTGAAAGCCCTTGTTCTCGTCATCTTGGACTAGCCGCATCCAATGCGCCCCATTCATGCCCAACGGCGCGAACAGCTCTTTCTTAGTGAGTTCTGGTGTCGATAATTTGCTCGCGCGTTCGAGCGCAGTGAATAACAGCCGATATGCCGCATTGTTGTAGTGATACCACTCCATTGGCTCGTGGTTAACGGTTCGGCGTAACACGGCATCGAGTTGACCCAGTGCATTTTCGGTATCCTTCGCATCCATTGCGCGCGACTGCTCCAGTCCGGAGGCCATCGCCATGATGTTACGGAACGTCAATTGCTCCCGACCATCACCCGCGAGCTCGGGCACGAGTTCGACTATCGGTTGGTCGAGCCCTCTGATATACCCTTTCGCAATCGCGCGGCCGACGATAAAGCTAAACGGACTTTTCGTTGCGCTGTAGGTTTGTTGGACATCGCCGCGGGCTTTGCCGTTCCAATACCGCTCAAATGCAAGTTTGCCGCCACGAACAACGATCAACGAATCGGAGTTGCCCTCCTTCGCAATCGCCGCAGCAATTTCCAACGCCGATTCAGTAAGACCAACCTCGGAAGGCACCGTTGAACGGAATTCGGACGTCGAGCGCCCGGCCCACGGTTCCGTAGGGACTTGCGAAATCTGTGCTATCGCGACACCGTGAGCCGCCACGATTAGCAGCGCAGCGATGGCCCGTTTGAGCTTGTTAGCGCACATAGATCGGATTGCTGTAAATCCAGACGCGGTCTTCGGTGTTCACTTCAAGCCAGCCCTCGATGCGATAGACGCCGGCGCTGTCCACTTCTCGCGTGAATGTTTGTGCACTCGTATCTTCGATCACTTCGCCGTTTCTTAGCAGCCTAACGTGACACTCAAGCGGAAATTCGGCGTATAGACTTAAGCCTTTCGTGAACGCGATCTCATCACCCTGAATCGCGGCTGGTGTAGTTTTCGAGGCGTTGGCGTCGCCGTTGTACGCGACGAATTGAAATCCAGTTGGGTCGCACATCCAGTCGTGGGCGACGTAGGCGTGCCCGCCCTTCACCGCTTTGCGCACGGCATCTTCAGTCAGGGCATCGCTGAGAACATGTGTGCTCACGTTGTGAAAAGAGATGTAATACGGATCTAAATCGAGTGTGACCAGGATATCGCCGGGCTTGTGACCTTTGGTCAGTTCGGAGATGCTGGGGAACGTGGACGTATCATAGACCCGCATCCCATCGTCGTCGTCAACGATTGTGCCGATACGCACTGAGTTTTCGTCCACCATCTTTGCGATAAAGACTTGGTTGTGATGACAATCGTTCGCAGCGATGCCCACGACGCGTTGCTGTTCTAGCGTCTCGTCCCATTTCGTCATGTAGAGTTCGGGATAGTCCAGCTGCATGGCCAGAAATTCCGCGGGGAACTCCCGCACGCGATCGCCCAGGTCTTTCGCTTTGACGGGATCGGTGATCTGAGACACGAGCGAGAATAACGCAGTCATGTCGTCTTTCGCGTCAGCATGGCGGTTATAGATTTCCATGCCCGTGAGGCCTTCCATGGAGGCGTCGAACCGATCTTCAACATGTGAAAGAAAGATGAGTCCGTCGCCTTCTGTCACGGTCTCAACCACTGTTTCTCTGTCTGCGTCCATCACATCCATGACCGATTTCATAGGGTGGATAAGCAAACCCGCCCTGGTCTCCTCTGATCCGGGAATGAACAGCACGTCATCGTGCAGACCGCGCCAGGTATCGGTGATGAAATCATTCGGTGGACGATAATGATCGCTCAGAAAGATTATCTGAACATTAGCCTTTTTGGCGTCCGCCAACATTTCCGGGCGTGTTCCGCCGGTATGCGCGGAATCCTCGGCGTGGGCATGAAAGATCGCGCGGTAATCGGTCAGGGCGGGGGTACGCGATTTCACGTCGACGCGTAATTCGCGGTAACGCTCAACCGCATCACGAGCCGCTTGCAGGTGTTCGCGGTCCATGCGTGCGACAGTCGAGAGCTTGCGGCCCAGCGAGTCGCCCGGTTTTCCAGCCCAAGCGACATTTATCGCACCCATGACGCAGGCGCATGACACGCTGATTTGAAACACACGGTTCGAGATCCGGGATAACGTTCCACGCATGTATTCATCCCCTGTAGTTCTGAGTCCGCCAGTTCGAATATTTCATTCAGGGTATCACTTGGCGAGGACCCCGGGCTATGGCACTCAATCGAGCAACGACTGTCCTTCCACGCGCGTTTCGCCATCGTGCATGACGAGGTGGATCGTTTCCGGGTCGCTATATTTGGCGATGGCCTCGGCCAGCGCATCAGAATGGGTTGTAACCCAGACTTGGCTGTTGCGTGAGGCCTGCCCAATGAGCTGACCCAAGGGTTCGAGGAGGCCATCGTGCAAACTCGTTTCTGGTTCGTTGAGCGCCAATAACGCGGGTGGCCGCGGTGTCAAGAGCGCGGCAAGCAAACAAAGATAGCGGAGCGTGCCATCGGAGAGTTCGAGGGTGTCGAGCGGACGATTGATACCAGGCATTTCCATGCTGAGTCGTACGAGGCCGTGTTCGTCTTCGTTCAACTCCAGTTCCGATCCGGGGAAGGCGGTTTTGAATGAATGATCCAACGCCTCTACGTCGCCGATGTGTCGAATCGTAACGAGCGCCGCAGCTAGGTCGCCACCGTCTGCACTGAGCACCGGGGTCGTAACGCCAACACGTGGCTGGCGTGCGGGCGCACCCGCGTGCGTCTCGAATGCATGATAGAAACGCCAAGACTCCATTTGCCGTCGCACGCGCTCCAATTCCGGATATCGTTCTGGATCACGGATTTGCGCGAGTGCGGCCTCGGCGTGCGAAAGCGACAACGGTACCTTCATCGGGCGGCCGTCCTTGTCGCGCACGGT
>JAJDAB010000111.1 GCA_029262095.1 Candidatus Hydrogenedentota bacterium | reverse complement strand
CGCGTTCCTCCGACGAATCACGCGTTATACTTGCTCGACGTTCACCGAGCGGCGGTAGTACCCAATATCGAGCCGCCGGGTACGAATGGTCGGGTCTCCCACTTTCAGCGTGATGTCATATCGCTTTGATGACACGGGTCGCCATTCGTGCGACCACAGTCCCCAGGTATTGTTGTGCGGTTGTCCGTGTACCGTCTGCACAGGAACGAATTCCTCATCATTGCCAAAACGAATCAGCAATTCTTTTGTCAGCGTTTCGCCGCCCCACATGATCCCAACAACGAAATACACAACATCGCCGTCCTCTTCCCATTGTTCAACGCGCACAGGCATTGCCGCCTGATCCATCGAAGCGGGGCGGTAATCTCTGGCCAACGGGTGGCGGCCGCCCTGGTGCGTGCGCGTCGAAAACTCAAGCATCTGACTCGTAGCCGGAGCGGTGTCGTCAACCAATTCAATCCGGTTAACCCATTTGATGCAGCAGCACCCATACCAGCGGGGAACGATGAGGCGCACTGGAATACCATGATCGCGTGGCAGCCGTTCTCCGTTCATGTGCGTCGCCAAGAACGCACCGTGCTTTGCGAGTTGCTCGATAGGAAATATCCAACTCGCCCCCTTAACCGACCCACGAGTCGTTTGCGAATGCCCGTCGAATCCGCCAACCAACACTGCAGTAGCCTCGCGCCGCACATCAATGCGCTCCAGGAGCGTTGCAAGCGGCACGCCGTCCCAGTTCGCCGCACTGAGGAGCCCAAAACCGCGATTGCGTCCGTTGTTGCCCGAGCATTCGAGCAACACTTCCCCTTGCGGTTCTGCGATATCCATGAAGTCGTTCACCGAAAATGAATGGTGCTCACCCACCAACCCATCGACGGTCACGCTCCAAGGATTGCTGATATCAATTTGGTCAGGCGTTCGCGTGCGAATGAAAAAATGCTCATTCGGCGTGATGAGGGAATCGTCCGAGAGTTGACTAAGGTCGGTTAACAGTCGACCATCCAACCCGTCATCGAACGGCTCGTGAAAAACATCCGGGGACTCGTCAAGGAAGGTGAGGTTTCGGCGATAGGCGCGCTGCTTGGGTTCGGCAAACGCATGTAATCCGCAGGAGAAGGTCCCTGCGGTGGCCAGTGACTTGATCAAGAACGCTCTACGCGAAATATCCAACACGACCCTTGGTCCCTTGAATTCATACTATCAAATGCGCGTGACCAACCACGTCCGGATTCCTTTCGCGGCCCGTTTATCCCTATACTGAAGCATGCCAATAGCGGCCACGAATGTATCCGACTTCCTCGACGCCAAAGCGCAGCGTTGCGAATCGGCCATGCGCGATCAACTCGACGCCCTCCGACAGGCCCCGCCTGAATTGCGTGAGGCGATGGCGTACAGCCTGTTTGCGGGCGGCAAACGCTTGCGTCCTGCGTTGGTAATGGGCGCTGCGGAAATCATCGTGGGCGACGACTGCGCCGCGCTGCCCGCTGCCTGCGCCATCGAAATGATTCACACCTACTCACTCATTCACGACGACCTTCCGTGCATGGATGATGACGATCTACGCCGTGGCAAACCGACCGCGCACAAAAAGTTTGGCGAGGCGATCGCTGTGCTCGCGGGCGACGCGCTGTTGACCCTCGCGTTCGATCTCGCGGCGAGCACTGACCGCACGGATGTCGTGCGCCTCATCGCACAGGCCGCAGGTGCCGAAGGTATGGCAGGCGGCCAAGTGCTCGACATTCAAAGCGAGGGCAAGATGGTCACGCTCGACGATCTCAAATCCATTCACGCCGCCAAGACCGGAGCGCTTATTTCAGCCTCGGTGTGCGCAGGCGCGATGCTTACCCACGCGGACGCTGCACAGCTCGCCGCATTGAAAACCTACGGTGAGTACCTCGGTCTTGCGTTCCAGATCGCCGACGATATTCTCGACGTCGTTGGCGACGAAGCGGCCATCGGCAAGCCCGTGGGGAGCGACGCAGGCCTCGACAAATCGACCTACCCCGGCCTCGTCGGCTTGGATCGTGCAAGCGCATTGGCCCGTGAAGCCGCCGACGCCGCAATCGATGCTCTCACGGGATTCGACGACAACGCGAACACGTTCCGAGCACTGGCGGCCTACGTCGTCGACCGGAATTCGTGACGACGGAGACGTGCCGAGACGACAGCTAACACTCTTCTCACGGACCCTTGATTTTGCCTGACATGGCTAAACGCCCCTCAACGAATACACCTACGGCACCGGAGCACCTTGCCTCCAAATTCACAGAGGGGAACCATTTAATGAAACGCATTTACTATTTCATCAAAATCGCCGCTGCGCTAACTTTGCTGTTCGGCACCGTCACCGGCATCTCCAGTTGCACCAGCATGGAAGGCGACAGCACATCATCCAGCAGCCCTCGCGAAGGCAGCTAGCCGCGCATACTTCATCAACGCCGGAATCACGCTATACTGCACGTTTTCACGCTGAGGTGCATTCGTGATTCTTTGGTATTTTATTGCCGCCACCGCCGGTCAAGTCTCGCCAGAACCGCTCACAATTAGCATCGATTCCAAAGAACGAATCGAAATGGCTTCCGACACGTTCGTCGTATTCGCCGACGAGACTGCGGCAACGGCGGCCGCGTGGTTCGATGAATTGAACGCCGCCGCCGGTGGCGGCCTCAGGCGAACGACGGCTGCTCGCTATCGCGATAACGGATTTGCCCTCTACATCGGCGTGGCAAACAAGCACGCGTCATTTCGTGAACGCCGATTGCGCCGCACGTTGGACAACGCTCCCAGTGTTGGCGCACAGGGATATCGTTTGATGATCGATCGGCGCGGCGTGGTCATCGCTGGCACCGATGACGCCGGAGTCCGAAACGGCGTCGCGACCTTGCTTCAACTATTTGGCGACGATAGTTCACTTCCGCAAACACGGATTCGCGACGAACCCGAGATCGCCATACGCGCAGTTCGCCTGCGATACCGGCCGAACGCCGAACAAATCCGCGAGCTCGCCAGAGCTAGGTGCAACGTCGTAATAATCGAAACCGCCGACTGGTGGGACCTAAACACGGCGAACGTGGAATCGTGGCGCGCGACGTTTTCTGAGCTGCGGGCCTTAGGCATAGAGCCGATCCCAGCCGTCGACCCATCGAACGGCGCCGAAGCGTTATTGGCACGAATACCCGCCGCCGCCGAAACCCAGATGGGTATCGACCAACTCGTCCTCAACGATGATGCGTGGTCTTCGCTCTCCCATCCCAACGTCATTGAGACAGCGGAATCGCCCGTGCGCGTACGCGCCAACGGCGAATACTTTCAAGCCGGTCGGGACTACGTTATCACGCAGACCGAAAACAGCGCGACAGATACGTCTTGGCAAATCCGCCGTATTGCAAACAGCAAAATTCCAATCGGCGAATTGGTCGATGTCATTTATGGCTACGTCCTATCCGGATCCCGGAAGGCCGATCCGTTTGCACCGCAGTATCAGGCTGCTGTACGAGACGCTGTGCAAAAATTGGTCGCCGTGTTGAATTCTCAGTACTTGCACATCGGACACGCGAACCCCGGTACAACCAATCGCCGCCGAGGCGAACGCGATCCCTTCGCGGAATCGTTGAAGGCCATGGTCGACGCGGCGGGCAGCAATATTCAACTGATTGCGTATGCTAACGCGTATCGCAATCCGCGCACACGAGACTACGTAAACCTGCTTCCCCACAACACGTTGCTCGATATCCGAGCGCCATACGGTCCGCCGCCTATCGGCACGCCCGATGCGCCCGACATCGCATGGGCACGCACGCTCGATCGGCCACTGCTGCTCAGCATTCAAGCCGTGCAAATGGACGCGCTGCCCGCCCTGGAAACCGCTGCACAAACGCAAAACCTCGCAGGCATCATCGCTGACGATATCGGCGTAGCCAAGATGGCGTGGAGTTCAGGGCGGTCGAAACTGCCTTGGGCACGCGTCCTGAACGACTACTTCGAAACACGGCTGTGGAATCCTGGCGATATCGAAGCGTTCGAAGCCCTTGTGGCGCGCGCCAACGAACAAACCGCGCGAGGCATTGCACCTGAACGTGAACTCGAATCGTTTCGCAATTGGTTCGAGAAGAACCGCGGACGACTCCCCGCCAAAGATGCCGAGTTTGTTCAAGGACATTACACCCGCATACTCGAATGGGTTCGGCTTGAATCCGAATTCCGGCGGGGCGATGGTCGCAACACGTTGCGCGATTTGACCGATCTTGTTCAACGCCACGCCGCCGCAGTTCCAGAGTATCCCGAGAATCGGCGCAGCACCATCGTGCACACGATCGACAGCGCCGGACGCTTTGTTCCCTCT
>JAJDAB010000110.1 GCA_029262095.1 Candidatus Hydrogenedentota bacterium | reverse complement strand
AACTCGGCGGCAATTGTTTCTTGAATTCCGCTGGTCTCTGAGCCTTCCAGCGCACCCGGTTCATAGAACAATCCAATGAGGCCGAACGCGATGATTGTCAACGCGTATGCCGGTGCGGTGGTATAAAACATATTGCGGATGTGCGTAAACAGTTCGCTGCCCACGATACCCGGCGCGAGGTTCGTGGTGTCAGAGAGCGGCGACATCTTGTCGCCGAAATACGCGCCGGAGATAATCGCGCCAGCCACGAGCGGCAACGGAAACCCGAGTGCTTGACCAATCCCGATAAGCGCGAGGCCAACCGTACCCATGGTCGACCAACTGCTTCCAATCGATACAGACACGACCGAACAAACCAAGCACGCGACGAGCAAGAATACCGAAGGCCCGATCATTTGAATTCCGTAATAAACCATCGCGGGCACGACACCGCTGATGATCCATAGGCCAATGAGCGCACCCACGATAAGAAGGATAATGACCGCTTCCATCGCCAAGATGATCGACCGAATCGCGCGGCCCTGGATTTCTTTGTAATCGGTGCGGAATACGAAATGGCCGATGCCGCCCGCGACCATGGCTGCAAGTAGCAAGGCGAGTTGGTTACCGCCATAGGAGGCATCTTCGCCGAATAGTCGCACGTTGATCACCAACCCGAGGACAAGGACCACGATCGGGACGAGGCAAATCCAAAGCGGCCGGGGTTGATCGGTGGTTTCGTCGGACGTATGCGTCATTCATGCAGCCTATACGCCTTTCCCTGGCGATGCAACGGTGAGTTGAAGCCGTGCGTCTATACCGCGTACATTCGTTTCGAACCAAAAAAGGGAGTAACGATGTTTGAGAATTCGAAGTTGCGTTTAGCGCCGGTTGTGATTGTGGCGGTGGCGTTCGGTCTCGCCTTTGGCGCAATAGCCCAGCCGCGGCACATCTACCTAACGTATTCCGGCGATCCGGCCACGAGCATGGATATAAACTTTCACTCGGATGGCGAACAGAGTGACGCGAAGGTTTTTTGGGATACGGAATCGCGCGACGGGAAGCGCCGACAGTACACGAATCAGACGGACGCCACATCGACGGTTTTCGAAGGGTTACGCGTTGAACGTACGGTGCATACAGGGAACCTCTCCGGGCTTCAGCCCAACACGACCTATTACTTCATCGCAGGAAACCGGAAGGCGGGGTATAGCGAAGAACGCTCGTTTCGCACCATTCCCAACGACGGATCCCCTATTCGCTTTATCACTGGCGGCGACATGGGTGTGACCAGAGCAGCGATAAAATTGATGGAAGAATCAGCAAAACTGGACCCCTACTTCGCGGTAATCGGCGGCGATATCGCCTATGCTAACGGCGAGTTCTACGCATACCGTACCTGGGACGCCTGGTTGCGCAACTGGGAAAACAGCATGGTCACGCCGGACGGCCACATGATTCCCGTCATCGCCGCGATTGGCAACCATGAAACGAACGACATCGAATCGCCGGACCCCGCGACCATGGCGCCATTTTTCTATGCGTACTTCGGACAGCAAGCGGGCCGCACGTATTTCGATATGCAGTTCGGTCCGAATCTCGCGATTCTCGCGCTCGACACCGGGCATGTCGTGGCGCACGCGGACCAGACGGAATGGATATCGCAGACGCTTGCGAAACTCAAAGACGTGCCGTACCGGTACACGGTCTACCACGTGCCGCTGTACCCGAGCCATCGCGAGTTCGAGGGCGATTACTCCGCGCGCGGCCGAAAGCATTGGGCGCCAATTTTCGACGATCACAAACTCACCGGTTCATTTGAGAATCACGATCATGTGCTAAAGCGGACGCATCCCATTAAAGGAAACAAAATCGACCCGGCCGGTACGGTCTATTTCGGCGATGGTTCATTTGGCCGCGATCCCCGAACAGTAGATGACAAACGACGTTGGTACGAGGACATCGCGAAGGCTGTTTTCCACTTCTGGGTGGTCGATGTCGCGTCGGACGGCGTGACCTATGCCGCCATCAACGAAATCGGTGAGACCTTAGATATGTATGAAACTAAATAGTGTGGCCGCAGAGACTTACAATGTACGCGGCATTCAAGAGTCCGTGATTTTCTGACATGGATTTCGTACCCAAAGTGATATACTTTCAGATAGTCGAACCGCCGGTTCAGTCGGCGCCACGGGAATTCGGTACCACGCCCGTTCGTTTAGACTGCTAAACCCCAGTCCAGGAGAATTCCTCATGCGTTATCTATCAACTGCAACGGTATTGGCCCTTGCGTTCATGCTAGTGGCCGCGCCGTCATATGCCGCAAAGCTCGGCGAACCTGCCGCGAAGCTCGACATCGCAGAATGGATCAAAGGCGATCCCGTCGAGCTCGCCAAAGGCGACACCACGTACGTCGTGGAGTTTTGGGCGACATGGTGCGGCCCGTGCCTTCAGAGCATTCCGCATCTGACGGAGCTACAAGAACAATTCAAAGACCAAAACGTCGTCTTCATCGGAGTCAGCGATGAAGATGCGGCGACCGTGAAACCGTTTGTGGCCGAACAAGGTGACAAAATGGACTACCGTGTTGTCGTGGATAACGACCGCAAAACGTACGCCGGCTACATGGAAGCATACGGGCAAAATGGTATTCCATCGGCGTTCATCGTGGACAAGAATCTCAACGTCGCCTGGGTCGGCCATCCGCTCGACGGGTTGGATAAAGTGCTCGCCGAAGTCGTTGCCGGCACGTTCGATCCCGCGGCGCATGAAGAACAAAAAATGGTCCGCGAGAGGCAGGTCGCCTTGGTGAACGGCATGATCAACGCCGCGCAAGAAGGCGATATTGACGCCGTCAACGACGCAGCCGAAAAAGCACTCGCCGAGTATCCGAAAGAAAAAGACCTCTTAGGCGCTGTCGCTTGGTTGCTACTCGATCACCCCAACGAAAAAATTCGCAATCCGGAACTGTCGCTCAAGGTGATCAGTGCGGCGTTGAAAGTTGGCGGAGACAAAGACCCGATGGTGCTGGACACCTACGCACGTGCGCTATTTGATTCGGGCGACGCGGCGAAAGCTGTTGTCGAACAGCAAAAAGCAATAGAGCTCGCGCCGAACGATGAGATTCGAGCACAACTCACGCAAACGTTAGAGCAGTATCAAGGCGGCAACTGACCCATCTCTAATAGTCGTTAGAAGCGCCCCGCTCATTCGGATGTGAGCGGGGCGCTTTTCTTTTCTTCGAACGACTGTCCCTATTCGTTTGTCCTAGTCAAAATCGCCCCGGCAAAGTACGTAATCGTTAGAATCGCGAAACTGACCAGTGCCGGCGGAACGACATTCACCGCGAAAAAGGCGGTAAGTCCCGCGCACGTAATGCAGTCAATAACACACAAAGCGCGCGCAACTCTTCCCGCCACTT
Source organism: Candidatus Hydrogenedentota bacterium (assembly GCA_029262095.1). Classification (GTDB taxonomy): domain Bacteria; phylum Hydrogenedentota; class Hydrogenedentia; order Hydrogenedentales; family SLHB01; genus JAJDAB01. The sequence goes on along the minus strand of JAJDAB010000110.1, from coordinate 943 downwards.
CTCCAGGCATTACGACCAACACCGCCAAATTCTTCACACCAACCAGCGCCACAAGTACACCAACCTGAACCCACAGCCCTACAAAAAGACCGTGAAATGACATCATCATCGGGCCGAGCTCAAGTGTTGCGTTGTTCATCGCATCGATCGCTGTTGCCCAGTCGTCATTGAACGGTTCATTCGTCAAGCCCGTCATGTGCGCCATCGCGACGACCAGCGTAAGTAGCGATGCAACGGTAAACATTCTAGTGCCGCGTCGAAAAAGGTTTTTCATGTTGGAATCCTGCTTAGTCGGTCGGTTCGAATGCGTCGGGGATGCGGTAAATGGGCGGTAGCGTCTGCAATTCGAGCGCTGCACCAATGGTTTGAACGACCTCGGGACAACATGCATAGACACGGATTCTCGCGACTTTTCCCTCCAATTCGTCAAGCCGCATCACTGATGCCAAGAACTCCATCCCTTGAAACGTATTAAACACGAGTGCAATGGATTCACCCTGATACTCGACGACTCGCCACTCCGTCTTCTCGGGCAAGAATTCTTTCGGCCAATGCGGTTCCACATTGAAGTTGTGCCAGAACCACCCGCGGTCGCGTTCAAACGCATCGCGGCCCGTTTCGGACACATGACTCATCATGTCAACGGACGCGGTATCCAACATCAACGCCATTAACCCCGGCAAGTCTTGTTCGTTGTATCGTGTGACAAACGCCTCGACCAATTTGCGTGATGGTAGTGGCCGGGGAGAATCCGCCGAATCGTTCTTGAGCCGTTCTCGGCCCCGATGTAGCGCAGCTTTCACCGCTCCAACGGTTGTACCGATCACATTCGCGGTTTCATCGAGGCTCATGTCGAAGGCATCCTTCAACACGACGGCGGCCTGCTCTTGCGGAGACAAGCGTTGCATCAGTGTTTCCGCGGCATCATGTAATTCAGCCCCCG
>JAJDAB010000109.1 GCA_029262095.1 Candidatus Hydrogenedentota bacterium | reverse complement strand
GCCATCCCGCCAAATGCCGCTCGGTGTCGTAGGCCCGATCGATATGAATTCCGTCGGGATGTCCCCTCCGGTAATAGTGGCGTGCCGCGGGATTCGTGAGCACGTTGACCGGCACAATTCTGACATCCCGGCGGTGGGTATACGCATGTTGCGCGGTTACTAGCATGCCCGCTATTGCGCGATCCTCTACAACCAACACCGCGCTACGTGGGCATCCGTCCAACATCGTCTGTGCAAAAGCGCCACTGAGGTCCGTTCGCCGGTCCGGCGCAATGCTCGACTGATGCAATGCGACGATGGCGAGGACTAACACCGCCATAGCAGCGCGGTATCCCAGTGTTTGCGCGCGCCGAAAAATAACGTGCATGGAAGCGATCAATCCCAGGCCGAACAGCATCGCGAAACCAGCGATTGCCATAACTTCCAACGCCATATCGTCGCGGAGAAAGGCACCTTCATCGTAATGATTCATAAGTGCTGGCGCGAGTGGTCCCGCAACGCTGAACAGCGTTAGTGACGCGAAGACGCCCATGCGCGCGAAACGTTGAAACATCAAAATTACCGCAGCGAGCGCAAGTACCCAAACTAATGGGTGAAACTGACCGCCCAGAACAAGAATCGCATCCCAATCGGGTGCTTGTTCGCCCAACGTCGGATAGGGTCCACGCAGCACGCGCCCCAGAAAAGAATTCGGCGATTCTCCGCGAACGGCGATTGCAGTGACCGCGGGGATCGAGACGATCAAAATCGGTAGGGCGAACGCAACCAACGTTGCCGGAATTCCTATCGAATTCCGCCGCCAGATTACGAAGACGACGCCAACCAGCAAAATGACCATCCAACCAAAAAAGGAGTGGTTCGCCGCGGCCGCAGCACACAGCGCGGCACCGATGATTAGCCAACGTCCGCCATGAGAACGGCGTTGAGATGCGCGCATTAGAGCGGCGATTCCCCAGACAGCACAGGCAACTGTGATCGCGCCGGGCCACGACGCCGTGAATGCCGAAGTGACACTTTGCGAAAGGACAAAAATGACGCCGGCCAACACACCACATATCGATGCTTCGCCTACCGAACCCGCCCTACGTGCGGCGCTTACCGTGATCGCGGCGATCCCCGCGCACGTCAGTGCGCCCAACAACCGAGTGAACACGTTTAGCATGATAACTCTGGTGGATGGTTCCAATATCGCCATTGATGCCGAAAGCGCCTGCGCGAATATGGGCACCGGGTAGGCACCATCCAGCATGATTCCTTGCCATGCATTACTGCTTACGTCAATTGCACCGCGGGAGGTCAGCCACGCGAATCCGATTACCGCCACGACCGACCCCACCACAAATTCTGCTCGCGGTCGAACCGCCCTATTCGAATTCGCCCAAGCGGAATCTTCCGACGTATCCGCGCGACGGTGTGCCTCGTCCATCCAAGACTGCTCAGAATGTAATTCTTGATCGTGTTCAGTCATTGGAAATCCCGGCAACGTCGGCGAACGTCCTCACTGGACCGATTGCCCGTTACCCTACGTTGCGGGAAAGAAGTTGTCAATGGACGTGATCGTGCATTCTGCGCATAATGCGCACTAGCGATATTCAAGAAAAGACAGAAGTTCTTGATTCGTAAGCTGCTGATAGGCAGAATCACCGCCCACAACCGTGACGTACGCGGGTCAAAAGAAGCAGCAACCATGCACCTTATGTTTAGTTTACCGCTACGTCGTCATGGGTAATTGGACATTAAAGTAGAGAATAAGTCTGTGAAATACGCGATAATTTCGGATATCCACGCCAACCTAGAGGCCCTTGAGGTCGTGCTCGCGGAGATCGATGATCAACAGGTCGACCAGATCCTGTGTTTAGGTGATGTCGTTGGTTACAACGCCAACCCAAACGAATGTGCGGACATCATTCGCTCGCGCGAAATCCCCACGATCTGTGGTAACCATGACGCGGTCGCGGCGGGACTTGAGGAACCGTGGGGCTTCAATCCCATTGCGCTTGCCGCGGCACTTTGGACCCGCGAACACCTTTCCGAAGAAAACCTTGTGTGGTTGCGCGGACTTCCGGATACGCTCGTGTTCGACGATTTTCTAATTGCCCACGGGTCGCCGACCGATCGCGACTGCTATATGTTTACGTGGGAAGACGTCCTTCCACATCTCTCGATGCTCGAAGAGGGGAACTACTCTCATTGTTTCTTTGGGCATACCCATAATCCGGGGATATACTCCGCCGATGGCATGTATACCGTCGACGAGGACTCGAAATTCGTCCTGGGTCGCGAGAAGCGTTACTTCATTAATCCAGGGTCCGTTGGCCAGCCTCGAGACGGAATTAAGGAAGCTTCGTTTGGCTACTACGATTCTGATCGCCGTGAATACGAATTGGTGCGCGTGGAATATCCCGTCGAAGAAACGGCCAAACGTATCGAAGCGGCCGGGCTCCCGCCATTCCTTGCCGAACGACTGTTTCAAGGACGCTAACGGATGAGCGCCACCAATGTACGCCGCGCCGAACTGGAACGGTCGACCAATGAAACACGCATTCGCGTCGCCATGGATTTAGACGGTACCGGTTCGTCCACAATCAGTACGGGTGTTGGCTTTTTCGACCATATGTTGACACACATCGCACGGCACGGCTTGTTCGACCTTGAGGTAAAAGCCGACGGTGATTTGGAAATTGACGGCCATCACACTATCGAAGACGTTGGCATCTGCCTTGGCAAAGTCTTTGCCAAGGCACTTGGCGAACCTTCCGGTATTCGTCGCTACGGCCATGCCGTCATCCCGATGGACGAGGCGTTGGCCGAAGTCAGCATCGATGTGAGCGGCCGCCCGTTTCTAGCATTCAGCGCTGAACTCGACAAAGGCCGCGTCGGCGAATTTGATGCCGAGCTAACCGAAGAGTTTTTCAGGGCGTTCGCGGTCAATAGCCGAACGACGCTGCACATCGTATTGCGGTACGGCCAAAACACGCACCACTGCATCGAAGGAATATTCAAAGCGTTTGCGCGCGCGCTTGACGACGCCGTCACGCGCGATTCGCGGGTGACCGGCGTTCCGTCGACTAAGGGTATGCTCGAAACCTAGACCATTGGTGCTGGGCAGATAGTATTGAGGGGGAATTCACGTTGATTAAGTCGATACTCATCCCGACAGATGGCAGCGAGAGCGCGTCGATTGGAGTTGATTACGCGATCGAATGGGCTAAACATCACAAGGCCAAACTCCACGGGCTTCATGTCATCGACGTAAAACTGCTCGAAGGTCCTTTCTTGCGCGATATATCCGCGTCACTTGGCACTGCTCCGTACGCTAACTACGAAGGCAACATGTCGATGGTGCTTGAGGAACGGGGAAAGGCCGCGCTCGCTGATTTTGAGAAGCGCTGTGTCGCCGCGGACGTTTCTTGTGACACCGAACTGACAACTGGAGTTGTGCCACAGGCCATTATTGAACAATCCGATTTGGTCGACCTTATCGTCATGGGGCGCGGAGGTGAGCACAACCAATGGCTCGACGGTCTGCTGGGATCTACAAGTGAGTCGGTCATTCGCCGGGGGAAGCAGCCCGTTATCGTAACGGGGCATGTCACGCCAGCGCAGTCGCCATTTCTCGCCGCGTACGACGGCTCCAATCACGCCAAGCACGCCTTGCAAACCGCTGCAGAAGTGGCGAAGAATTGGAGCGTTTCCCTCCATGTGCTTGCGGTGAATGGGGGAACCGGTAAAGACTGCTTGGACGAGGCGCGCGAATACCTTGATCAGCATGAAGTGGAATCAGAATTCGTAGAACGTAGCGGGAACGCGGGCGAAGCAATCGTCGCCTACGCCGAAGAAATCAAGACCGGACTCCTGGTCATGGGCGCGTTCGGTCATTCGAAAGTACTGGAACTTGTTATTGGCAGCACAACGGCATTCGCTATGAATCATGCGAACTGTCCTGTGTTGCTTACGCGATAGTTCATGGAGAGAGGACGTTCGGTGGGTGAGGAAAAAGAAGTAAACCCAGAAAGCGGGGGAGACCTCGACGGTCTGGATGAGGCGTTCGACGAGGCACTTGCACTGCTAAGCGATGCCAATGCGAAAGTCACAGAAGTGTTGGAAACCATGGACAATCCCGAAGCGATCTCCATCGGGGCGGAGGTCGATGAAGATGGTAACATCCATGACGGTAGCGAAGAGGCCGAGGAAGAGGTTGGCGCGGAAACCGAGGTGGCTGAAGCTGAGCCTACCGAGTCGTAACGCCTCCCAGTCCGGACCTTCGCCATCACCCGGATACGAGACCACACTCGGTGGATGAACAACCCCTCAAAATTCTGATTACCGATCCCCACCTTCAAGGCGGCGGGCAAGTGCGCTACGTTACAAAATTGGCCCGAGCGCTCGGGCGCCTTGGCCATCACGTTACCATCGGGTGCAAACGCGGCAGCATACTCGAAGAGGGTGCGGTCGAAGCGGGCTGTGATGCCTACGCACAGTTCCATTATAAGGGTGGGCTCAGGCCTCGCCTATGGTCGGGTGATCTACGCACACTGCAACAATTCGTTCGCGACGCCACACCCGATATTCTGCATGCGAACGGATCGCAAGATCATTGGATCAGCGGATTGGGCAATCGCCTACATGCGCAGAAAACATGTGTTGTGCGAACTCGGCACAACACGGATGTCGTCAAGGAACATCACCTGAACCGTTGGCTCAACACGGATTGGACTGACTGGCAAATTGCGGTATGCGATGCCGTCCGCGAAATACGAATTCACCAACCGGTATTCGATCCAGCGCGCATGGAGACCATCCATAACGGAGTCGATATCGACGAGTTTTCACCCAACGCCGAAGCGCGTCATCGAATTCGCCAAGAGTTTGGATACACGGATGCTCATGTTGTTGTCGGGATGGCTGCGCGCCTAAACTTTGCGAAAGGTCACCGATACCTTTTTGAAGCGGCGCAGTCACTACGCGACACGCACTCGGAAATGCGCTTGTTAATTTTGGGCCAAGGGGAAATCGAGGCGGCGTTGCGCGAGGACGTTTGTGTGCGCGAGTTGGACGGCATCGTGCACTTCGCGGGATTTCGCAGTGACATCGGGGACTGTATGCAAGCGTTCGACATTGGCGTACTGCCCTCCGTAGCCACCGAAGCATCTTCGTTCAGCCTCATGGAGCAGATGGCAACGCAGATTCCGATGATCGTTTCCGATCACGGTGGCTCGAAAGAGATTTGCCGCGACGGAGAAGAAGGATTCGTCGTGCAGCAAGGGCAAGCCGTGCCGATTGCGAGCGCGTTGGGTCAGTTGCTATCCGATGCAGGCATGCGAACGCGTTTCGGCGCGCAGGCCCGTCGACGTATCGCGGCAGAATTTACGTTGGAACTACTCGCTAAGCGCACCGTTGAGGCGTACCGGCGCGCCCTCGAAGTTCACGACCAACGTTTGGTAAATTAGGTGCCGTTCCACTCGATTCACATTGACGACCAAAACGGTTGGCGGGGGGGCGAGCAGCAAGCGTACTACCTCATCGAGGGACTCCGCGCGCGCGGACAACAGGTCACGATCGCAGGCCGCCCGAATTCACCGTACGTTCGCAAAACGGCGGAGATTGATGGTGTGGATTCGATTTCACTGCCCCTCCGAAACGAGTTCGATTTGCCGAGTGCGTGGCGCCTCGCTCGTCACGTGAAGCGCCATCGCGTCGACATTCTCCACGCCCACACCAGCCATGCCCACACGCTGGCACTTCTCGCGCAACGGATCGGTGAAAGAGGCCGGGTTGTCGTTTCGCGCCGCGTAGACTTCGTGCCGAGACACGACTTTCTGACAAGAATTAAGTACGCCAAACCCGACCATATCGTCGCGATATCCGAGAGAATCGCCGCCGTTCTGATCGAATTTGGTGTTGAAAAGGAACGATTGAGCGTTGTTCACAGTGGCATCGACCCACGTCGCCTAAACGTTGAACCGCTCGAGCGAGACGAGTTCGGGGGGCAAGATACCGAACCGCTCATCGGAAATGTGGGGGCCCTCGTCGGTCACAAAGACCATCAAACGTTGATCGATGCCATGCCTCATGTGCTTCGCGCATTGCCTAACGCCCGACTTGTGATCGCGGGTGAAGGCCAGCTGCGAAGAAACTTAGAACAGCAGATCGAAAATCTGGGCCTCTCATCCGCGGTTCAGCTGCTCGGCTATCGCGAAGATGTTCCTCGTTTACTCAAGAGTCTGGATCTTTTTGTAATGTCGAGTAGCGAAGAAGGCTTGGGAACTACCGTACTCGACGCGATGGCGGCGGGTGTCCCAGTCGTAGCGACGGACGGCGGCGGCATTCCCGAGATGGTTCGCGATGAGGAGACGGGACTGCTGAGCCCCGTGAATAATCCGAAGCGTTTGGCCGAAAATGTCGTGCGCATGTGGAAGGAGCGAACGTTACGAATCGCCTGCGCAAACAGGGCGATGGATCTCGTTCATAGTGAATTCAGCGTCGAAAAAATGGTCGAAGGCAACCTCGCGATCTATCGCGAAGTGATCCGGCGTTAGCGCGCGTTTGGTCAAACGCACCTAGATCGGGCAAAATACGCACTGTTTGCCTCGCGAAACCTTCTTCTCCACTCAACCTACCCGGCAGTAATCCTCCATGAGCCTTATTCGACTCGACAATGTCACTAAATCGTTTTCCGGCGAGCCTGTACTCGACGAAATCGTTCTCCAGATTGAGGAAGGCGATCGTGTCGGACTTATCGGGCGAAACGGCAGCGGTAAATCGACGTTGCTTCGACTCATCGAAGGTGAGTTAGTACCGGATCTCGGGCGGATCGAGCGGCGGCGGCGTTTACAAGTCGCCTATCTCGAACAGTTACCGCAAATGGACGCGGCAGAAACGGTCCGAAGTGTCGTCCTTCGGGCGTTCGATGAAGTGTTCGCCATTGAAAATGAACTGCGTAGACTCGAACAATGCATGGCCGAGGGCGATGAGACGGTGATGACCGCTTACGCCGATCTCCAAGATCAGTTCCGGTTGCGCGGCGGATATGAAATTGACGCGTCCGTTGACCGGGTGTTAACAGGCCTCGGGTTTTCCGAGTCCGAGTTTGGGATGTCCGTTCATTCCTTAAGCGGTGGCCAGCG
>JAJDAB010000108.1 GCA_029262095.1 Candidatus Hydrogenedentota bacterium | reverse complement strand
CAAGAGTTTGGCCGGGCTCGGGGATATGTTTCCCGACCTGAAGCCGGGCGCACCGGAGGATTGACACGTGCCAGTACCAAAGCGCCGTTGCAGCAGCACGCGCCGTAACATGCGCCGGGCGCATCATGCATTGAAGTCGCCAGGCCTGAGTGAGTGCGCGAGCTGTGGTGAAAAAATTCGGCCGCATCGCATTTGCCCAAAGTGTGGGCATTACAAAGACCGGTTAAGCGTATCCACCGACGACGTGTAGGTGCGCCGCTGAATTGGGCGGGCTACCGTATGGGGGTGAGCACGACGTGAATGCGACGACCGCAAACCGGCGTTGGCGTATCGCCGTTGACGCGATGGGATCCGATGACGCACCGCTTCCCGAGGTGCGCGGCGTGCTCAAAGAGGCCAAATCGGGGGACAAAGACCTCATTCTAGTCGGTGATCGGGAGACGCTGGAAGCGGCCGTAAAAAAAGCGGGCAGGCTTCCTGACAACGTTTCGATCGTCCACGCATCCGAAGCCATTGGCATGCACGAACAGCCGATGTTGGCGGTGCGCAAGAAGAAAGACGCGTCTCTTCTGGTAGCGATTCGTCTGGTGAAAAACGGCGAAGCGGATGCCGTGGTTAGCGCGGGTAACACGGGCGCCGTCATGCTGGCCTCGCGCACCATCTTCCGCCCTATTCCGGGTGTGGCACGCTCGGCAATTGCGCAATTACTGCCTACTATCAAAACACCCACGTTGCTGCTTGACCTCGGCGCGAATGTGGATTGCACCGCGCGTCACCTTTGCGATTTCGCCGAGATGGGTGATGTCTACATGCGCCAAATCCGGGGTATCGCAGAACCGCGTGTCGGACTTTTGAACATTGGCGAGGAAGTCGCGAAGGGGAATGAACTTGCGAAGACCGTCCATCGCAACCTCACCGCAGCGCCGCACATCAACTTTATCGGAAACGTAGAACCGCGGGCCTTGTTCGATGGCGTAGCGGATGTCGTCGTGTGCGATGGCTTTGTTGGCAATGTGGTATTGAAGACGAGTGAGGGCGCGGGTCGTTTCGTTAAAGATTTATTGAACCGCGAATTACGGGCCACATGGATTAGCAAGTTGGGTGCGCTGTTAAGTCTCGGTGCATTTCGCAGACTTCGCCGAACGGTTGACCCCAACGAGTATCCGGGCGCGCCGTTGCTTGGTGTGAACGGCGTCACGATTATTTTGCATGGCGCGTGCAACGCACAGGGCGTTCGCCGCGCAATCGATGGTGCTGTGGAAGAATTGCGCACGGAGATCAATGAGCATATCCGCGAAGGCATCTCGGAATTGCGTGAGGCCGAGGCAAAACTAGCCGAATCCGAGTCACCGGACCCTGCTGCGGAGGCTGGGTAATCGGCGTGCGATCGTTTCTATTTCCTGGCCAAGGGAGCCAGGTGCCGGGGATGGGACGCGACTTCTTCGACGGAAGTCCCGCCGCACACGGCGTACTAGACGCCGCTGCTGCGCTGGCCGGTCCGGACTTTCTCAATCTGGTATTCAATGGTCCGGCGGAAACGCTGAACCTCACCGTCAACGCGCAACCGGCTTTAGTCGCAGTTGAAATCGCAATCGCGCGTCACCTCGAGTCAATCGGCGTACCACCATCCATATGCGCGGGACATAGCGTTGGCGAATTTGCCGCGCTGGTGCTCACGGGCGCGATGACGTTTGAGGATGCGTTTACGTTGGTACAGGCGCGCGGCCGGTGTATGTCAGACGGTGTACCCGAAGGTACGATGGCCGCTGTGTTGATGTTAGAGGCGGCGAAAGTGGAGGCTGCGCTGCCGGAGGGCGCGTATATCGCGAACTACAATGGGCCGACTCAGACGATTCTCGCGGGCACAAAAGAAGCACTCGAAAATGCGGCGACTGCGATGAAGGAAGCGGGCGCGCGGCGCGTTTTACCGGTCAAAGTCTCCGGCCCGTTTCACTCGCCTTTGATGAAATCCGCTGAGGAAGCATTTCGAGCTGAACTGAAATCGGCGACCATTTCTGCGCCAAAAATCCCGTTTGTCTCGTCGGTAACTGGTAAACACGAGACCGATCCGGAGATTATTCGCGAGCTGTTGGCGAAACAGATCTGCGCGCCGATTCGGTGGACGCAAGTATTTGAAACGATTGGTTCCGTTCCGGCGGCGGAATGCGGGCCTGGAAAAGTGTTGCAAGGAATCGCTAAACGAATGGACAACGCTCCGGACGTGGCGTTAGCAGGGACGCTGGAACAGGCGGCCCAATTGGAGGTCGCGGCGTGAGCGAATGGGCAGGCAGGACGGTATTGGTAACGGGCGGCACACGTGGGATTGGCCGAGCCAGTGCAGCCGCATTCGCAAATGTGGGCGCGCAGGTGGCTCTTTGCGGGCGCACGAAAGAAACGGCTGAAGAGGCCGCCAACATCATTGCTGAATCGACCGGCGCGATTGTGAACGGTTTCGCGTGCGACATGGCGGATCGACACGCGGTCGACGCGCTGGTCAAAGGCGTGGAAGAAACGTTCGGTCCGATTTACGCGCTTGTGAATAACGCGGGTATCACGCGCGACGGGCTCATCCTGCGCATGAAAGACGAGGACTGGGACGCGGTGATCGCCGCAAATTTGAGCGGCGCGTTTTATTGTTGTCGAGCTGCCGCGCGTGCGATGCTCAAACAACGCACCGGGCGCATCATCAACATCTCGTCGATCATCGGCCTGCACGGCCAAGCCGGCCAATCGAATTACGCAGCCGCAAAAGCCGGGTTAATTGGTTTCACAAAGTCGTTAGCCCAGGAATTTGCGTCGCGAAATGTCACCGCGAACATCGTCGCACCGGGCTACATTGAAACGGATATGACGTCGGAGTTTTCGGAGACGCAACGCGAGGCAGCGTTGGACCGGATTCCGATGAATCGCGCGGGTTCGTCGGAGGATGTCGCGCGAGCGGTATTGTTCCTAGCGTCGGATGCGGCGGCTTACATTACAGGGCATACATTGACAGTCGATGGCGGATTGGCGATGTAGCGCTGGACAGACGTTCGCAAATTTTCTTCACTACCAAGACGCCATAATCCATTTTATGTCACGCCGAACGTAACCGAGCCATCTACCTGGGAAGCGAGATCGATTTTTCAGTCATGGAAGATTCCTCGGCTTCGCTCGGAACGACCGCATTTCGCATATGCCGATGGTTCTCCGTCAGCAGCGATCGCGAATTACTGTTTGCGCAATCGTAGACGTCGTTGGATGAATACGCTACCCGCAATGGCGATTACAGCTAAGGCCAATGCCCAGGGCCACTTGGTCGCCGCGGGCAATACGGGCAGCGGGCTCGTTGCGGTGCTGGCGTCGAGCACGAAAAGTCCGCTTTGTTGATCGGACA
>JAJDAB010000107.1 GCA_029262095.1 Candidatus Hydrogenedentota bacterium | reverse complement strand
TGACGCCGAGAAAGCCAACGACTCCGCCCCCGACGCCCGCGACAACCCCCCAAGGTGATCCCGGCTCGCCGGCGACAATCGGTAAATCGATTATCCACGGCGCGCCCTCCGCGTGATACTCGATCCGGACCGTGTAGTTCGCTTCGCTTTCGAACACGGGAAAGAACTTAAACATCGCTTCTTCCAGTTCCGCCTCGATCGGCCCATAGACGATGGTGCCTACCCCGATCAAACGATCCTGTGTAACGGTCATCGTCACGGTGTCCTTGAATGGCGTCCCGTTGTCGATCCGATCAACATAGACGTGCAGCGAGCAGCGTTCTCCCGGACGCGGTTTTCCTGGAAACCCTGTCATACGCACATTATGCGGCCCTGCTTCTACGCTGTACGTCAATACGGGCGTTTGCGGATATTGTTCGTCGTATGCGTAATGCGGCACACCCAAAATGTGATGGGCCATCGCGGCGGGCGCGGCCAGCAGTGCGGCAAGGGCAATCACGTGTGTCGGAATTTTACTCACAACACTCTCCTACGCGGCCTTACTTTTGTCGAAGACGGGCACATTCTCCTCACCGCCACGCAGGCGCAACGCGTATTTCAATGCGTCGTCGTGACAACTCGAAATACATTCGCCGCAATTGTCGCATTCCACGCCCATCTTGTTGAGCATTGGGTTGAGCCCGATTGGGCACGCCACAATGCAGTCCGCACAATGGGTACATTTCTTTGCGATGAGGCTCACGCGCACGGGCCGGGCCGCGCCGATCAGGGAATATAGTGCACCGCCAGGACACACATACCGGCACCACCAGCGGCGAGACACGAAAACTTCGAACAACAAAATGCCCAGCAAGACCAGGCTCATCCACGTGAGGCCGCCCGCCCAGAAACCAAATTTCCCTTCTTCCGCGCGGTCGAAGATGCCGAATACCAAGTCATGGGCTTCACGATTGAAGATGGCTGGGGGATATATGTAGCCGAGGACGGGCGCTGCGGAAATGAACGCAATTGCCGCGCCGACGACGAGCAGGACGTATTTGGTTCCGCGCGAAAAGTGCATGTCGTGCGGCCGTATTTCGAGGTATCGCAGTGCGCCGCGCAGCTTGTCCGACATTTCAAGCATGAATCCGACCGGACAAATCCACGAACAAAAAATGCGTCCGAACAACAACGTTGCGATGACCGGCACGATAAGACTAACGACAACGACGCGCACAACCTTCTGGCGCGCTAGGATGCTTTCCAATGCGCCGAGAGGGTCGCTCAAACTAATCGGACCCAACTGGGCGGACCACGATCCCCCGCGGAACTGTTGCGTTTGAGAGAGTACACCTTCGCGATCGCGTACGATCTGACCAACGCGTTCTTTCTCGCCGCCGGGTAACCCGCGAAAAATCCCATCAATAAGCGCAAGACTCTCGCCCTGCAAGGTGCCATCCCATTTCTCAAGTAAATCGTCGATTTCCCGTGCGGCGACATAGTTCGTGTAACGCGAAACGCTAGGGATAAACAGTAGTAACACGATCACCGAAACTTGCACGGTTCGACGCAAGACTTGAATCTTTTTCAACTCAACCTTCATACCGCGATGCCATCCCAGAGTCGATTCGTACTGACTTGAATGGCGCGCACGCCCGCACGCTCGTCGACGATGCAGAACTGCTCGCACAAGCCACAACCCGTGCAGTAGTCCGCATGAATCTCCGGTGCGTTGCGTATGCCTTGTGTGATGGCCTTCCCCCGTAGCGGGCAGGCCGTAAAACACGCGCCACACACGCCGGTGCCATTGATCGAAACACAGAGGCGATCATCGACCACCGCAATCCCCATGTCGACTTCGGCAACGGCATCGAGCGGCATCAACGCTTCAGTCGGACAAGACGGTCCGCAGGCGAGACACATGTTGCAGGCGGCGCCAATCGGATCGAGGTAGGGCGTCCCCTGTAAGGAACCGGCTACGGGCCCGAAAAGCTTAATCGCGTGCACGCCGCAGGCATCGGCACAGCGGGTGCATCGTATACACGTGGCAAGAAACTCGGACTCTTCGAGCGCACCTGGCGGACGAACGATTCCGAGCGCCGGGCGCGCGCCTTGCGGCGTACCATCTGGTATACGCAGGCGCAGGAGTCCCATCAAGAGCGCCCACACCGCGCCCGCCTGCAACGCTAGGACGCCGCTGTGGTGCAAGAACCAGCGGCGACCGCCGCGCGGAGTCGGTGAATGATGCGCTTTCATCATCACACCGCCAGTGCCCGCGGTTCGACGCGAATCGCTTGCGGATATCGCACGCAAGCGCGCTCACACAGTCCGCAACCGATACAAACGTTCGGATCGATGATCGGTTTTTCCCACATGCCTGCGCGCAAGGCTTCGCCCTCGAACGGGCACGCACGCACACAAACACCGCACGATGCGCCGTTGAACGAGTGGCAAAGGTTCTCGTCGACGACCGCAGTCCCCATGGACACCTGTTCCTGGATCGCTTCTGCGGTCTTCGCTGTACGTTGCAGCGCGCCCGTCGGACAGGCCTCGGTGCACAACAACGCGTCGCCGCTCACGCCCGCGCAGAGCATGCACGCCTGTTGCCGGGGGAAAATGACCGGCGTATTGCGTTGATGGCGCCCGGGCCTCATCGCGAGCGTCTTCGCCGCTTCATCCGTGAACGCGGAGATGCACCGGTTGGGACACGCATCGGCACAACGCCCACAACGAATACACGCGGACAGAAACTCCTTTTCCGGCAACGCACCCGGCGGCCGTACACACGCGACCGCATCCGCAAGGTTTGGCCCGCTCAACAAACGGCCACCCGCGATCGCTCCGGCGACCGTGGCCGCGCCCGTCGCGAGACGGGTCAGGAAACGTCTCCGTTTCATCAATTGCGCCATCTGTAATACACCTTAAAATGAAGCAAGATCGCTACACGATCCGTTCGATACGCGCTGCGATTTTCTTGTAGTCCGCTTGGCCCGACACCGGGTCCCAGGCACGATGGCTGACCGCGTTCACCAACCATTTGTTCTTGGTGGGATCGGCGCTATCCGCCACCGAGAGATTCCACGGACTGAACAAGTAGCCTTCCGGAACCTCGTTCCGCGCGGGCCTCACAATACTGCGAACACCCACCGCGACTCGGGCCTCATAGCTTTGCCGCCGCGTAACAATGCGCACGCGTTCGCCATCTTCGACACCGAAACGCTCTGCATCTTTCTCGTGCATTTCTACGTATTGCTCGGGCACAAGCTTACGCGTTGTCGCACCGCGAATCGTCTTCGCCGTATGGAAATGTTCGTACACAATTCCAAGACCCAGCCAGAACGGAAACTGGCCTTCTTTTTCCGCGTCTTCGAGGGTTTTAGTCGTGTCTTCATAGAAGGGAAGGTCAGGCAACTCCGGCGTCAGCCCCAGATCCCGTGCGCGAATGAGGATGTCTTGGTTCTCATACAACCACGGACCCTTGCCCCGCTCGGCACCAAATTTCTGCAGTTCCTTTGTGACCGCAATGATGTTCTCATTGTTCTCGCCGTAGTCTTGTTCGCACAGTTTGAAGTGCGCCTTACCATCCGCATGCCGAAAGTTCTCATACGGCTGGTCATCCCAGCCCTCTTGATGCATGTACCGGCGCGGCGTCCCGCCCGCTTTTGCGACGTCTGCCGTCGGCGCAGGCCATTGAATGCCACGCAATTGACGAAGCTGGTCATACAGGCCAATTCCCTCCGCATCGCGCACGGCGAGCATACCCGTGAGATCCGCGTCCGAACCTTTCGACGCCTTGACGATATCTTCGAAGACCTCTTCGGGGTCGTAGAATTTCTGGCCGTATGCATTCTCGATTTTCTTCTTGTAGGGAATAATCGTATCCATATCGAGCCCAAGTTTGCGCCCGATGGAAATACACTTATCGATGGCCAAATCCATATCCGGAATGACCGTATCGAGAATATTGTCATGCTCATCACGCCCAACGCCGACACCGTCGCAGACATACACACGCCGCTCGGATTGAATGTACGTGCCGCCCGACCACTCACCCCATGTGAGCGCCGGGAAGATAACATCGCCGTATAGGTTATTGGGGGCGTGGCGATAGATTTCCTGTACGACGCAGAACATTTTTTCAAGTGCAGGCCGAACCAGCGTATCCACGTCCGGCAAATGAATGTGCGTGGTATACATCCAGAACATGGCCTTGAGATCGTCGTTGCACGCCCGCTCCATCATGCCGATCGCCATTGGATTTTGTTGCAAGGAGGTCTGCTCAAGCCGCTCGCGCGGGAGACGCCATTGATCACTAATCCAGTTGCGCCAATCGACGTTCGAGATCGGCTGGTTGAATGGAAGACGACTCGTCAATCCGCCCATGAGCCGTTCACTCATCGCATTCGGCTGGCCAGTCTGCGAGTGCGTACCGCAGCCCTCACGCCACACATTACCGGTCATCAAATGCAGGTTTATG
>JAJDAB010000106.1 GCA_029262095.1 Candidatus Hydrogenedentota bacterium | reverse complement strand
CCGATTTCGACCGTTACCTTTCCCTTCTTGAATGTGAATGTACCCAGTTCAATAAATCCTTTTTCTTGCACTTCTCTTGTGCGCTCGTTCACCGATCGCTCTTCAACTTTTCCGGCGTATTCGATTCGGACCGGGACATTGGTGGCTCGATTGGGATTGGCGGTGTAGCTCATTCGAACGTGGTATTTGCCGTCTTTTTCTAGCGTGAAGGTATAGCGCATCTTGTTCACGCCTTTTCCCTCGTCGCGATCGTGGGCGTATCCGGCACCGTAGAATCCGTCTTCGGATGTACTGAAACGCCAATCGCCGATACGTTCGGCTTGGCTATCGTCCATGACGAGCCCGGGCAGATCGATGGTCTGGTCCATGCGCAACACTTGACCTTCGGTGATGAGTTGCTCTTTCAATTCTTCATAGGGCACATTCTGCAGCGCTTTTTTGCGGTCGATCGCAATCGATGCAGCAGTCGCGGCGGAATGGCCGAGCACCATGAATACCGGTTCCATCCTGATAGAACCGTAGGCGATATGACTTGAAGACAATGCCACCGGAACCAACAGGTTCCCCGCCTGATTTCGTTTGGGAATTATTGCGCTGTAGGAAATTTCGTAGGCGCGTCCGGGGCTGACCTGCACGTCGCCTTCGTTCTGAACGTAGGGATTTCCGTCTTCGTCCCGTGCGATGTATCGCTGGACGTTGTGGGAATCCATGTTGTACGAACCCATGCCGACGGAGTCCGCAACAGGAAGTTGGCCGCGCAAGTGCAATTCGGTCATGATGCGTAACCCGACCATGCGGCGTGCTTCGCGCACGTAGATTTGATGTGGCCAATTTCCGTTGTCCGTGAATTCATCCGCTGCGAGTCCCCACTGCGCCATTTGGTCGCGGATGATCTCGGGTACTCGCGTGTGATTCGCCAACGTCCACATCAGCCCCTTCTGATAGGTTTCGTGCTCACGAATGATTTCTGCGCGGCGTTCATACGTCGCTTCGGGGTAGTCGTAGTTCATGCCGATGTTGTCTGTGGAAAACCCGCCGTTGTTGTTTGTGTCCGTTTTTCCATTGACGAGCATGTCGATTTTCATTGGAAGGAATTCGCTACCCGCTTCGAAGTGACGGAACAGCAGTTCGTATTGCGATTCGTCGTAGCCTTCGGGTTTCGGGAATGGGACGCGATTCTCCGCGACGTTGCTCATGCACATGCGGAAGCAATAGGCCTGGATGCGTTTATCGCCCGCGCCGGGCTTACCGGGGTCGTCACCGTGCACACGCGCGACGAGTCCACTATCCGGATCGACCGGTACAATGTAGGGGGAGACTTTTTCCGAAAAGATGTGGTTGTGCTTGTTTTCCTTGAACTGTACGCCGTTCAAGGATTCGCCGTATTGGCCGGACGATTCGCGGCCCACGGTGTATTCGACGCCGGCTGCTGCCATGAGATCGCCTTCATACGTCGCGTCGATGAACATCTTGCCCGCGAAGACCCGGCCATCGATCGTACGGAAAGATACGATACGTTTGTCCGCGTTCTTGATGAGGCCGCCGTCCCGATCCAGCCAAGCATCGCGTTCAACGGTCACGGATGCTTCGTCCACCATTTCGTCGAAAATCTTTTCTGCGATTGACGGCTCGAATACCCAAATCGCGTCGCTGTCCTTGATGTAGTGCCGGTTGTCCCCCGGCTTTTCGTGTGTCCAAGCCTCTGGCTTGTCGTAGTGCCGTTTGAGCCGTTGATAGAACTCGCGGGAAACGCCACCGACAACTTCTTTGCGCCCGGTATCGGTCCATCCAAGCCCGCCGGAGGTTAGTCCGCCGAGATGCGTTTCGGGTGCGACGAGCACAGTGCGCTTGCCGAGGCGAGCGCACTGAACCGCTGCGACAACGCCCGCAGAAGTGCCACCGTAGACGACGACATCGTATTCTAGTTTCTCGTTCTCTCCATGGACAGGAGTGATTGAAAGGATCGCCCAACTTACGGCGCTCAGAATGAATAGATTCAGGGCCAGTTTCTTTTGCTGCATGACTATGCTCCGGTTGGAATTACGGGGAATGATACCGCATGTACAAGCGGACAGAGCATGTGCGTACTTTTTTTGAACCACGAAGAACACAGAGCGCACGAAGAACTGCGTTGAGAAGATCATTTTCATCCTTCGTGGTCTTCGTGTCCTTCGTGGTTCAATTCGCTCTTGGCTTAAGTCTGCACTCCGCCCCATCTCGCTGCTACGATTGATTTTATAACTGCGTCACTGTAAAATTTACTGATGTGGTATCAGTACCAAATGCTCTTCCTAGTTACACTCGCAACGTGTTTGATCCCCCTCGCGTCGGCGGAAGAAGCGGCTGTAGACGCAGTTCCTGTATTTGAAGAAAGCATTCACGCGTTGGTCGAAGTGTATTGCACCGATTGCCATAACCCGGATGACCTCAAGGGTGATCTCGATCTCGAGCGTTTTGAGACTACGGGTATGGTGATCGATTCATTGGCCGTTTGGCAGCGGATCGCGAAGCGGATTGAAGCGAACGAGATGCCGCCGAAGAAAGGATCGCAGCCCTCGCCTGAAGAGCGTACGCAGATTCTTGAGTGGATCGCGTCGTTATAGTTCGATAACGCGGAGTGCGAT
>JAJDAB010000105.1 GCA_029262095.1 Candidatus Hydrogenedentota bacterium | reverse complement strand
GCTCGAGTCCGCGAAGGCCATACCCGCATTATTCGTTGTGTTGAATCCGGTCGGCATCGTGAAGGTGCTGCGTTCGTAATCCGGCGCCGTGACTGTGAAGTTGCGGTAGTCGCTGATGTCGGTGTAATGATGGGTTCCGTCGCGGAAGAATAGCGCCACGTCGTCGTCCAGAATACCAACGCCAATGATGTCCCGAGGGAAGTAGCCCACCGGCAACAGATACGGCCGCGGTCGGTCGATTGAATCCAAGTCGAATGGGTCGCCAATGCTAACGGTGAAGTCGCTGAAGTACGTGTATACGTCGCCGCTCTCGTCGATGGCCATACCGGCGATTTCGCTGATACGTTTGCCAAAGGGAATATCGAATCGCTGCGCGCGACCGAGGTCGTTGGCGAATTTACCCGAGCCCTGTGTGACTGTGCCATCCGACCACCAGAAATAGCCCGTGTCGCTGATGTCCACACCCAGGCCTACCAACTGCTGGGCACTCTTTCCAACCGGCAAGACCAAGGCCGTCGTATCGCCACCATCGGCGAGATGAGGGCGCGCCTCAAAGCCAGCAGTGATAATTGCCTGCGAATGCGCGGGCGCCATTGCGAATGCAAAGGCAATCGCCGCTAAAATCGCTAAGACCGTGTTGGACCGCTTCTGAATCTGCGCCATTTCGTTGGCGTCAGTGGATGTATGGGTCATCGTCGTGCTCTCCGCTTTGGCTGTGGCCGTTGAAGCCTCGCTTCCTCGCAACATAACTTGAGAAGAGCAATCGCTGTGCCATTACGACGTGACGAGCGCTTTCACCGCGATTAGCCCTAATTGCAAAGGCCAATCTGAGATCGGCAATTTATGCGACGAACCTCAAAACGATCCCGGTTCCGGATTCTGGACAGACCCGTCCCGTGATTGGACCGATTTCGGATTCTTCCGGAACTAGAAAAAGGGGATTAGGAGCGGGATTAGACCCAGCAGTTCAAGATCGCCACTACTAAATATCCCGATGAGCAACGCCGCAAAGAATAGGAAGATCGTCATAATTTGAACCCCTCAATACCCAGTGATCGAGGACACGTTTCGCGCCCTCTACCCCAGATCAGACGCAATTCATGACGATATATTCACTTTCATTGGCCTTGCTGAGACTAGGCGAAAAGTGCCTTGTGCCGGTGGCGATACAGTACGACCATGCCCACTGTCATCAAGGCAACCGTGGTTACGAGCAAGCCCCAAACTTCTGCTGTAGGCAACACTGGAAACGAGTAGACGGCGACCTGGACGCTATCCACTTCAAACGTCGCGGGTACGCCGGACAGCGATTCGAAGTCCAGCCGTACGCCGAAGTTGGCGGCATTGATCTCGGCTGGCGTCCACGTAGTTCCCCAGAGAACCAGCGGATCCGAGAATGGCACATCATCCTGATCGTTAAACGTGATAGTTCCATCGGCCACCGAATTGGGATAGAAGGCGCTCATGACATTACCGACCGGCACGCCTCCTTTTAGCAATTGGGCACGAATGGTTGTTATCAGCGCATTCGCTCGGCCTACCACTGTTACCTCGACCCGTCTAATGACACGACCCCCGATCACCGAGAATCCAAAATCGGTGGCGTCCAAAAAGTCCGTTTGTTGAAGTGGTGCGGTAGCGGTCGCGGTTGCATCGACGCCATCTAAGGCTGAGGCATTGCCGGGGCTCGTCCAAGGCTTTACAAATGGTCCTGCCGTGCTGACCACGGTAGCCGGATCATTCGGACCTTGCATAGTGCCCTGTGCGTGGGACGTCGCTGCAAACGAAAACGCAATCAACGTAATGAGCACCAAGCCCGATAGTGTGATATGGCGGCGGACAAACATTCCGTAATTCTCCCCTCTTTCAACAGCCGCTAGCCCAGTGGCGGCTGGGTAGTATCAGCGCAGTATAGCGTAAACCGCGTTCATGCGATCACTTCGATTTTCGCAAAAACGCGGGGTCGGACCAATCCCAAATGCGTTCTGGAGATTCGTCGAGATGAACCGGCATTGCGTTCCATTCCCACCCCTCCTTAATCAGCGCGCCCCGCGAATGCATATAAACGCTGACCACACTAAGACCAGCCACCATCACGACAGCGACGACGCGCGGAAACGTCGCAAATTGCGGTATGACCGCGATGAGTGGAATCAACCCGTACAACAACAAGGGGACCATGTCCGACATAAACCGAGGACCGTACGAATGGCCGCCCCACCAGTGTGGAAACGATGACACCGCAGCCCAGTGCAACAGAAGAATAGTAATAATTGTCCCATCGAAACTGTTAAACGTTCGCTGTCGAATGCGCACAGTGAAGCCCACAAACGTTAATACGAAAATTGGCGAATAGACAAACAATCCCCGCCCCGGGCTGATAAGGTTTGCGAGAAGCGCTTCGCCCATCGCGCTAGTCGCGCCGACACGCTGGGGCAGATAATACGGGGCGAGGATCGACCCGTAAACAATCCAATTGTACGTGATGAATAACATGGCGAATGGTGACGCGCAACCGATAAAGATCGCGAGGTGTCGTGGTCGGCGAATGGCAATGAACGCAGTCCAAACAACGATCGGTATGGCGTTCGTCGGCCGAATGATGTACGCGAATGCAAGTGCCGCCGCAGCCACGCCGGTCCAACGCGATCGTTCATCCGAACGCAAGAGACCGTACATCGCTACCGCCAGACATAACATCGACGGTCCGTGTTGCCACATGGCACGACTCGCAACGGACCACGCGGGGGTTGCGAACGCAAATAATATTGCGACGAACAATGCATCGCGTATTCGCAATCGCAGTCGCGCGATGGCGAACATCACCAGCGTTGCGCATGCAACGATGATCGACGCGATCAATCGTTCGACGCCAAGCGATACGCTGACCACCGAGATGGAATCGATTTCCCAGGTCGTTCGGCTGCGAACATAGCGATCGACCGCAGGTACCGTGTCCGCCATCCAAGGCAAAAGCGGATCGAGAACGGCAACAAACGGAACCGAAATCAATGCCGTACCGATCGGAAAGATTTGATAGTAATGGCCGTCTACTTGCTCGACACCCTGAAACGCATCCGACTCAAGTTTCGGCAAATACTCGTCGAGGTCGGTGTTCCGTTCGTAAAGCATGCTGCGCGCAGTGTGTACGGTCCAACGCGGATCACTGTAGGTGGAAACGCCGCTCCCAAAGTGGATCGCAAACACAACGACAAAAATGCACGTGTAAATGCCGAGGGTCTGCAACCGCGCGCGCGTCAAAGGTTGTGCTGTTTGTTCAACGGTCACCGATAGTGTCCCCGCGCCATGGTCGCATGGCCAGCGCGGCAGCACAAACGAAAAACGCGCTCCGGTCTAAAAACCGAAGCGCGTTGGATATCGCCAACGTTAAAATGGAATTACAAGACGTATTCGACACCGCCGACCGTTGCCCGTTGCAACTCGAAGTGACCACTGCGAACGACCGGTCCTATACCGTAAGCATATTGTTGATACGTCGTCTTACCGGACGCATCGTGGATACGAATCGCGGGATCTCCGTCTTCGATATTCACTGTGTACGCTTGCGCCGTGCCGCCGCTCTTGAAACTGTGCGTCCCCATCGTGACGTTCCGCTGTGTCCATCGCTGCAACATGCCGGTGTAATCCGTATCGTGCGACCAGTCCATCAACGTGCCCAGGTATCGCGTCGCGAACAAGCCGTCTTCATGATCGACAAAGTACATCACGCCCGAGGTCTGCGATTCGCCCTGCACGCATTCCTCCGTTTCAGCAACCCAGATCACATAGCCTTCGACATCCATCGTGTCTGTAACCCGTAGTCCTTTAAAGCTGTCCGCCTGGTCGGCGTCGACCCATTGCCAGGCGTTGCCCACCGCCATCGGGAAAAACTCATTCATTTCGAAGGCCTGCGGAGCCGCCGCCACCTGGGGGATTGAACCCGCCACCGGGCTCGCCAGGCTAGCTGCCAAAGTCATTGTCGCTACTGCCGCTATCGTCGCAATCCGCGTCGTTCGTTTCATCGCTGCTTCCTCCTCGTGTCCAAATCGCACTTACGTCTGTATAGGAGCAGTCTTCATACCAACTCGGTCGAATTGAAGTTAACCATTTGAAAATAAACGGCTTACGAAATAGCAGTTCAGCTTAATTTTCGTCCCGAGTCTAGAAGCTGGACTCGCGGAGTCCAGAATCTCGTTTTGATCACACTGAGATGTCCCCGGAGGCCCGGTCCAGAACCCGTCCCATTTCCGAACTTCGATGTCCAGAATCCGGAACTCGAACGACGGTTGCCCTATCGACCAAACCACTGATCTGTATCTCAAATTGAATTACAACAATGACTTACAACTTTTCGAAGACAACGCGAAATGTGTTGGCGCAAAGGTTGCTTATTCCCTACCAACTGGAGGACAACACGATGAAACGCATCAGCACACTACTTACAGCAACGGCGGTCATAGCGGCGACAACATTCTTCAGCGCCCCGGCCCAAGCTGGCGGCATCAAAGTGACGTATGGGTACAACAACCACAAGACGGTTCATACCCAGTCGCTTCACAGCCATAAGCGCGCTTCATATGGACAGAATCGATATGCGATTAACCATGCGATTTGCAAAGGCTATTACACCAACCAGTCGTACCAATACTGGGTGGAGGGCTATTGGGATCAGCGATGGATCGACACGTCGCGTTGGGACGTACAGGGCTTGAATACGAACGGACAGGCCAATCACGTCTGGGTGACGGACGGATACAACGAATCCTATTGGGTCAATGGCTACTGGACAACCGGATATAACCGGGTTTGGGTAGGTGACGGCTGCCACCGGTGTCGAATGCACCACTAGCAAAGGCTTCCTCGCGCGATCCGCGCGTATTAAGAACTGCGCTCCCGCTCTACGGCCAACCGGCCCGGGCGGGAGCGCGGTTTTTTGTTCGAATTCGTGAGCCGCCGGTCCGAAACTCGGAACGGCCCGTCCAGAATCCGGAACTGGAACCGGATTCACGCTGTTTACACCGATCATTGTCGATCTTGTAACTCACTCATTTACAGCGACTTAACAATCGTCCGATGCGCACAATACCGCTTTGGCACGGCGGTTGCTCTATATCTTCTCAACTGGAGGGCGAGACAATGAAACGAATCAGCATAGTACTTACGGCAGCAGCAGTGATGGCAGCAACGACGTTCTTAGGCGCACCGGCCCAGGCCGGCGGCATCAAAATATCGGTGGGACACAAGAACCACAGCACTCACAGCAGCCACAAGACGTTCCGACACAACAATCACAACGTTCACAATAACCATCGAACCGTGGTCACCCGGACGGTACGCAACAATCACCAAACGGTCTGCCGTGGGTACTACACGAATCAGTCGTATCAATACTGGGTCAACGGTTACCAGGATCAACGCTGGGTCGACACATCGCGTTGGGTCGTCCAAGGCCTAAAAACAAACGGACAAGCCAATCACGTCTGGGTCACAGACGGTTACTACGACTCGTTCTGGGTCAACGGCTACTGGGCCACCGGCTACAAACGGGTCTGGGTCGGCGACGGCTGCAACCGGTGCAGGCACCACTAACGATTCCCCGCACGAACCAGTGCTTTTCATACGCCGCGCTCCCGCTCAAGGCCAATCGGTCCGAGCGGGAGCGCGGTTCTTTTGGTCAGACAAGAATCGTCATCGTCGCTTTTCGGATATTCCAAAACACGAGTCAATAACGTGAGCAACCTTTTCATCGTCATACCCGCAAAGGCGGGTATCCAGTGGGAGGTCGAGATCAACTGCAATACGCCTGGGTCCCCGCCTACGCGGGGATGACGATTGATTACGACTTCAGAATGCCCCCAACTGCATTGCGCTGGTGAGGTAGTAATTCCGTGCGTTCGCCGAGACCTGTTGATCGGCGAGTGCGATGAGCGCTCTCGCTTTGAGTTC
>JAJDAB010000104.1 GCA_029262095.1 Candidatus Hydrogenedentota bacterium | reverse complement strand
GGGATATGAGCGATGATCCGCTCGCATTCGCGCAACAACGCGCAGAAATCGTCCAGGAACTTTGGGACGGTCTACTCGATAACGCGGTTGACGACGGCGAGGGTTATCAAAAGGTACGCAGCGCGTTCTTATACACGCTGTCGCACAAACAAATGAATACCTATCACGCGTCGCGCTATGTCGGCGGATTCAGCTTCAATCGGAATCACAAAGGCGATCCCGGCGAAAAACCAGTGTTCGACATTGTGCCTGCCGATCGTCAACGCGAGGCCTTGCGGTTCGTATGCGACGAGGCCCTATCGGATGCCGCATACGATTTCGATCCAAAATTACTCGCACGCCTTGCACCGAATCGTTGGGACCACTGGGGCAGCACGGCGCCATTTCGGATGGACACGCCGATTCACGACATGGTCCTCTCCGGCCAGCTCCAAGTGCTGAGCAGGATGTTTTCGTCTAGCGTGCTCAACCGCGTGCATGACGGAATGCTCTACGTGGAAGATGGGGGAGACGTGTTCACCCTCGACGAAATTTATCGCGAAGTCACCGAAGCAGTCTTCGCGGAACTCGACCAAGACGTAACGTCGCAATCCTGGACAGGGAATGCCCCCTACATCTCAAGCTATCGCCGCAATCTGCAGCGCACGTTCCTCAAATACGTCTTGCTCGATCACGTGCTCGACCCGTCGTTCATGCTGCCACAGGATGCACGATCCATCGCTTGGGCCACGTTGCGCGAATTGCGCGACCGGCTGCTCCCGGTCGTACGATCCAGTAAATCGGATTCGCCGCTTGACGCGCTGAGCGCGGCGCATCTTGAAGAGTCGCTAGAGCGAATCAACAAAGCGTTGGACGCCGCGTTCACAGTGACCAATTTCTAGGCCTGGAACTCAGCGGATAGCCACGTCACAATACGCGCCGGATGGGATTAACGTCCCATCCGGCGCTTTCTGATCGACTGACCACGCGAAATGTTGAGGAATAGCAATGGCTCTGGTTTCAATAAACCCCTATAACGGAATCGAATTGGCCCGATACGACGTGATGCCCGAGGCCGAAGTAATAGAAGTCCTCGAACGAGTCGCTTCAACACAACAAGAATGGGCCGCTGCCTCATTTGCAGATCGCGCCGCCTGTTTCCGAAAGCTTGCCGCCCTGTTACGCGATGGAGTCAACGGTTTCGCGGACTTGATGACGCGGGAGATGGGGAAGACGATAGGCGCGTCACGCGCGGAAATCGAAAAGTGCGCCCTCGGTTGTGAATATTTTGCGGACAATGCCGAGGCGCTCCTCGAGCCGACCATGGCAGATGTCGGCGTCAACAAAAGCTATGTCGCCTATCGCCCGATCGGTGTCGTCTTGGCACTAATGCCCTGGAATTACCCGTTCTGGCAGGTCTTGCGATGCGCCGCGCCCGCGATGATGGCGGGAAACGCCATCGTGCTGAAACACGCGAACAACGTGACGGGCTGCGCGATCGCGATTGAACAGCTCTTCGTAGACGCGGGTTTCCCACAAGATGCGCTTCGCAACCTCGTCATCGACATACCACTGATCGAAAGTGTAATCCGGCACGACGCCATTGCGGCGGTTTCGTTAACCGGAAGCACGCGCGCCGGAAAATCCGTCGGACGTATTGCGGGCGAATCGCTGAAAAAGTGTGTCTTAGAACTGGGCGGCTCCGATCCATTCGTCGTGCTTGAAGACGCTGATTTAGACCTCGCCGTATCCGAAGGCGTCAAGAGTCGCATTCAAAACAACGGACAGAGCTGTATCGCGGCAAAGCGGTTCATCGTCGTGGATGCTATTCGACCAGCGTTCGAGCGCGCCTTCGTCGAAAAGATGGCCGCGGCCAAGATGGGCGATCCGTTCGACGAATCAACGGACCTCGGTCCAATGGCCCGCCTCGATCTACGGGATACGCTAACCTGCCAAGTCGATGGGAGCGTAGCGCGTGGCGCCAAAGTGCTCACCGGAGGCGACGTGCCGAAAGAACCGGGTGCCTTCTATCCCGCTACGGTCCTCGGCGAGGTATCCGCCGGAATGCCGGCGTACGAAGAGGAACTGTTCGGCCCCGCGGCCGCGTTGATTGCAGCGCGGGATACCGACGAAGCACTGCGAATCGCCAATGACACCGTGTACGGATTGGGCGCGGCGATTTTCACGGAGAATCTGGAACTAGGTGAGACCTTGGCCCGCGACCGAATCCAAGCAGGCGCGTGTTTCGTAAACGCGTTCACCAAGAGCGATCCGCGGCTACCGTTTGGTGGGATTCGCGCCTCCGGGTTTGGGCGCGAGCTCGGCGCGCACGGTATGCACGAGTTTGTGAACGTCAAGACTGTAGTCGTGGCGTGATCGGCGTGGCACACGGCATCCCAACGGTGTATCATTGAAACACCAAGTCCGTCTGTAATTTACCGTGCATGAATCTCCTATACTAAGAGACGTCGCCATCATTTTCGGGATGGCCGTGGTTGTCGCGTGGCTGTTTCGACGGCTGCGCGCCCCCTCCATTGTTGGCTTCCTCATCACCGGAATTCTGATTGGATCCGACGGCTTTAACTTCGTCGATCGCGAAGAAGTCGGGCCTTTCAGCGAACTCGGATTGATCCTTCTGCTTTTCCTCGTCGGATTGGAACTGTCACCGAAACCACTCATTCGAATGGGACGCAGTCTCCTAATAGCCGCCACCTTGCAGATGGGTATCACAACAACCATCGCGTTCACAGTTTCAAGCATCGGCGGCGTAGCGTGGCCAGCCGCACTGATTATTGGGCTTGCTTGCGCCTTGAGCAGCACTGCCATCGTCCTAACCCAACTCAGTGAGCGTCAAGAAACCACTACCGTCACCGGCATGATCGTCGTCGGCACGCTCCTCTTGCAAGATGTTGTCGTCATCCTCGTGATGCTCACACTACCCATCATCGCCTCCACATCGGAAGGCGGCGTCGTAGGAACTGCGATTCAGTCCGGAATCGCCCTCGGCGTAGTCGTACTAATCTTCACCTTCGGACGCGGACTCATCAACGCCGTTCTAAAAGTATTGCTAGGCCCGGGTACAAGTGATCTATCCGCGCTCTTCGCCGTGTTATTCGCATGCGGCGGTGCATGGTTAGCGTCCCAAGTGGGATGGTCACCTGCACTCGGCGCATGCATCGCCGGACTCTTGCTCGCCGGTACCGATATCCGGCATCAACTCATGGCCGATATCCTTCCCTTCCGGGACGTGTTCAACGCGTTGTTCTTCATTACGCTCGGAATGACGGTCGACGTGCAAGCGATGACTGAACACTGGGCGTTAGTCTCGCTCGCGATTCTAGCGACATTCGTGGTCAAAACAATCGTTACCGCGGCATCCGTGCGCATCGCCGGTTGGCCAATTAGGCCATCGCTGCAAGTAGGACTTGCCCTTTGCACGGTCAGTGAATTCGGCTACGTGCTCGCCCTAGAAGCCTCGCGCTACGGCTTCGTCGACGATCAACTATTCGGGATTCTCACCGGCTTTGCCGTAGGTACCATGGCGATTGGCGCGCCCATTGTCCCCGCGTCCGCACGATTGGCAACGAGCATTCTGCGATGGCTACCCGGAGCGCGTCCGGATGATTCCGATTCCCCCGAAGAAAGCGGACGGGAATCGTTCCACGACCATGTCATTATTATCGGCTACGGGATTAATGGCCAAAACCTCGCGGGCGTGCTCGGCCGAACCGACATTCCGTATTGCGTCCTCGAAATGAATCCGCACTCCACCGAAAAGGCCCGCCAAGATGGCGCGCCGGTCATTGTGGGCGACGCCGGGTCGAATTCCATGCTCGAAGCGGCCGGTCTAGCGGACGCCAGGGCGATCGTCATCGCGATTAACGACGCAGCGTCGACCGAACGGATTGTCTCGGTAGCCCGCGCCGCGAGACCGGACCTATACATTCTCGCGCGGACTCGGTTCGTAACGGAGATCGACGCGCTATACGCAAAAGGTGCCAACCGCGTCATCCCCGAAGACTTCGAAACGTCGATCGAAATCCTCGTTCATTTGCTCAAACAAATGAGCCTGCCCGATAATATTGTAGACGCGCAGGTAGAAGCCATTCGCAGCGGGCGTTACGGAATGTTGCGAGGAAAAGCGACCGATCGCGCTGCGAACGAAGAACTCATGGCCGCGCTTCAGCGCACAGCAACGCGCACGCATTACCTCACCGAAAACAGCCCGGTCTGCGGCGAGACCGTCGCCGACACCAACTTGCGCGCACGTACAGGAGTCACAATTATCGCGATAGTCCGCGGGACAGAATCGAAGACGAATCCGCCTCCCGACTTCGAACTTCGGGCTGGCGACTTGTTGGTCCTGGTCGGATCGCACGCACAAATGGACGCCGCAGCCTCAATTCTAGAACAAGGCGACGCCACGGCGACAAACTAACTGGAAGCGATTCCATGCAGTCATTGCGAGGAGGCGATAGCCGACGTGGCAATCTCGCCGCCCACACAACGTCGCAATTCATCACACGCTTCACCGCAACAAAAGAGTATCTGGGAAGGCCACTATAGACTCTAGTGTTACGGTTCGATTACCGGCGCGTCTTCAGCGGCAAACTTCGTGTGACACGCGTTGCACGATTCGAC
>JAJDAB010000103.1 GCA_029262095.1 Candidatus Hydrogenedentota bacterium | reverse complement strand
TAAATAGGATGAACGAACGCTCGGTGTAAAGTGCGTCGACACTGTTCGCGTATCGGATAGGTGTTGCGCCGAATACGCGGGTGTAGAATTCCATTGTTGCTTCGGGATCGGTCACGTTTAGACGGACATGATGGAAATGGGCCGACGCCGTCTCGGCCTCGATCGATGGCGCAACGAAATGGCATAGAACACAGATTCCGAGAACGATGATCGCAGGCCTACTCCGCCGGGACATCGAAATTCTCCCAAAGATATTGCGGGTGATACATATGAAGATGCCCGAAAAGTTCCTGTGCTGTGCGCAGAAGCCGTCCAACTCCGTAAGTGAATTGGTTGCGCTTGACCGTCAGCTCGACGGTGATGGCCCCTTTGCGATTCACCATTCGCACTTCGGCTCGATTGGGGTCCACCCGACGATGCGCGGGCAGTGACTGATCGGACCGCGCATTCATGAACGTTTTGAGATCGGAGTACAAGTCGGACGTTACGGGGACATTGGGCAGCACGTCCTTCAAGACCAACGTATCGCGCGAACGGTCCACGACGAGATCAAACTGCGTGTCTTCCATCCACGTGAACGCAAACACGGTTTTATTGTCACGGCCGGTACTCTCGGCGAAACCGCGAAACACGCCGCGATTGGCATACTCACGCAGCTTGCGGCGAACGGTATTTTGGTGTGCGTCGGTCATCGGTCGTCCGTGCGCCAGCGTTAGACGAATTAGTGGTTGTACGACATACAGCCGGGCTCTTTTTTGCCCAGCAAGCCAGGGGGATACTCGGTCCGATTCCAAAATTCCTTCTTCGCTTGGCAATTGATGACCGTGGGCAGCCGATCATTGACGGCGACTTCCCATGCACGCTCTAGGGCAGGTCGCATTTGGTCGGCGCCGGTGACGTATTCGCCGTGCCCGCCGAGTGCCTGGGCGATCTGGTCGTAACGGAGATTTTCTTGGAACAAATGAACGTGCGCGACGCGAGGCATCGATTGATATCCGGACCATGTGCCCCAGGCGTTGTTGTTGTAGACGACAACAATTGCGGGAATGCGATACTTCGCCAACGTATCGATTTCCATGCCGGAATAGGCAAAGCCGGCATCGCCGGTCACAGCCAACACTGGGCTTCCCTGATAGGGTTTCTGAGGGCCAGTACCCAAACTCATCGCGACGCCGCAACCGAATGCGTAGCCGACGTCCGGACCAATCGATCCGTACTGAAACGCGCCGTTACAGATCTGACCGGGTCGATACGCGCGCAGACGCCGACGCGTATACCGACCGATACCGAACCCGCCGGAGGCGACGGTGGTCTGTTCGCGTGGGATGTCGCCGTTGTACAGAAACTCGTTCAATTCCTTTGCGATGACTGCGGGATGGATGCAATCTTCGCTGTATTTCAGGCCGAGTTGATAGTGTTCCTCATTTTCGTTTTCAAACGCATCGCGCGCTGCAGCAACTTCCGCCACCCATGCGTCGCGCTTTGTAGCAGGGATCTTTTCGTAGAGCGCTTCCAACGCAGCGCGCTCGTCACTAACCATACCGACATCGATGGGCATATTACGGCCAATATCTTCGTGGCACGGATCGATTCGTATGTGCTTGCAGTCGATGTCGAATTCGTACTCATTGTTCGCGGGCATCTGATATTGGCCGACGAGAATCGCGAGATCGACGCTCATAAAGCATCCGGGCGCGGTACTCGCAGACAACTCATGCCCGTCCGAGAAGTGGCCACGCATCGGACCGGCTTCCGCCACGGGAATCTGTGCTTTCTCCGCAAACATGCGTAGCGCGTCCCAAGCTTCACTGTAGAAAACGCCCATGTTTGCCACGATTAGCGGACGCTTGGCTTGCTTGATCAATTCAATCGCTTTATCGATGTCTGTTGGGTCTGGGTGTGGCCGCGATTCAGTCCGGTATTTTGATTTGTCGAAGAAGTTATCGACTTCCAATTCGTTTTTTACTTCCGACCTACGCCCCGTGGATTCGGTAACGAAGTCAAGATGAACGGGGCCGGGCACTCCGGATTTCAGTTGGCGAAACGCATAGCCCGCATATTCATGCACGCGCTCTTTAGTGATGACGCGCTTTCCGTATTTCTTAATACCTTCTGTGGTCGGCTGTTGATAAGCGCGTTGAATGCCCTGCTGGGTGTCGTCTCCGCGAACGTTCATGTTGCTAGCCAGGACGAGCAGCGGAGTCTTACTCGCGTTCGCCGCGGCGATCGCACAAATCATATTGGTAAAGCCAGGTCCCTCGGTGCCTGATGCCGCGGCGACTTCGCCGGTGACGCGGATAAAGGCGTCCGCAGCCGAACACATGGGGCCTTCGAGCCGCCCACCGTAGGTTGGTATACCGGCATTCGCAATGGCAGAAACGATGTCATAGTTTCCTGGGCAGCAAAAGAGGGCTGCGAGCCCTTCGTTCTTACAGACTTCGGCGAATATCTGCGAACCGCGCGCTGGAAATGCGAACTCGTCGATGGGGGCGCCTTCAATTTCCTCGAATTTGTCCGGACGTGAGATGGGCCGGTCGTCGTCGTTCACTTTGGCCTGCGCCTTTTGGGTCGCGCCAAGCGCCGCAGCGGTTGCCCCCGCTCCCACCGCGGCGGACTTCATAAAATTTCGACGGCTCACATCGGACGCTTCGTCTTGTACCTTCGCCAAATCTTCGGCCTGATGCTTCGGTGCCATGATTGTGGTTTCCTCTACGCGACGACGTGTCGCGGCCCGTTTCTATTCTTCCGGGGGATTCGGCCCCAGCGTCCGCAGATAGTTCACGATATGCCAAATGCGTTCGTCGCTCAACTCTTCCGCGAATGCAGGCATATCGTATCGTGTGCCGTCTTTGATGACGTTAAATATTTGGCCGTCCTCATCACCATAAGTCCACTGTTCATTGGTCAAGTCGGATGGATGCGTGGGCAGGAATTCCCGCATCTCGGTATCGCCTTTGCCATATACGCCGTGGCACTTGAGACAGGACCGCTGATACAGCCGCTGGCCGAGCCCGGCGGATTTCAAGGAGAATTCAATCGGGTTTTCGGGTGCGTCATCTGCTTTGGGTGAGTCGATTCCCGGTTCCGGTCCAATCGTCCGGAGGTAGTGCACAACTTGCCATAGCCTTTGCTCATTCATCTGTTCTTTGAACGCGGGCATGCCCAAATCCGTGCCATCGCGCACGAGGGTCATCACTTCACCATCCGTACCACCATATTTCCATTCGCCGTTGGTGAGGTCGGAAGGCGGCGCCTTGAGCGTGTCGCCCATATCGGTATGGCCCTTGCCATCCATCCCATGACACGTCACGCAATACCGCGTGAAAACTTGCTTGCCCTGGCGAACGGAGCCATCGCTCATGTCGAGCGGACTCGTCAACGATTGAGCCGGCGGATGTGGCCCGGGTTTTCGCGCCTCCTCGGAGATCGAAATACCCACCACCATTGTCGTGGCGAGGGAGATAGTCACGATGCGAATATGATTTCTAACACGCATAAAGAAAACCTATCGTAGTTTCGTCAAATTGCCGCTGGTAACCATAGCTTGAATGAAGGCCGCCATCAACACGATCGAATCCATACGCGAGAGCAATGGCACGTATTTCAGTGCGTCCCGCTTCGACCGCGATCAATGACTTCAATATTCCACGGCTCTTCTTATGTGTTAGCGACTTATGCGGACAAAATAATTTGAGCAAACGTGCGGATGTCCTCGACTAGCATATCGGGCTCCTCAAGCGAGGCGAAGTGGCCACCCCGAGGCATCAGTGTCCAGCGGACGATATTGAAATAGTTTTCGGCCCAGCGGCGCGGGGGAAGCGCGAGTTCTTTCGGAAACAACGCGACCGCCGTCGGCGTTTGTACGTAAACATCGGGCGGCCCGGAATGACCTTGCTTCGTTGTTTCGTAATAGAGGCGCAT
>JAJDAB010000102.1 GCA_029262095.1 Candidatus Hydrogenedentota bacterium | reverse complement strand
AATCCCACGGCTCGGGCATCATCCGCGCACAAGAGGACGAGACCGTCCGGCGGAATTTGACGAAGCATTCTTTGAAACGCCAATTCGATTTCTTCGATATCTCTGTAGATGTCGCCGTGGTCAAATTCTACTGAGGTTACCACCGCGGTCTCGGGAAGGTAGTGCAAGAACTTTGCGCGCTTATCGAAGAACGCCGAATCGTATTCGTCGCCCTCGATTACGAATGGATGGCCTACATCGCCAAGTCGCGACGAATGTTCAAAGTCTAATAACTGCCCGCCGACCAGATATCCGGGTTCGAGCTGTCCCCGGTCGAGCAGAAACGCTGTCATTGCGGAGGTCGTCGTCTTGCCATGCGTGCCGGAAATCACCACGGGGCGCCGTGCCCGCAACACTTCCGTCTTTAGCCACTCCGCCAAGCTGACATACAGCAGCCGTCGCTCCAATACCGCTTCGACCTCAGGATTGCCACGGCTCAGGGCATTTCCGACGATGACGACATCAGGTTGCCAGTCCAGATTCTTCGCCGCATAACCATTCGCGACGGGTACACCCAATGCAGCAACCATGTTCGACGTAGGCGGATACAGCGGATTATCGCTGCCGCGCACCTCGTGGCCTAGTTCGATTGCCAAGCGCGCGCCAGCCACCATCGCGGTACCGCCGATACCTGAAAAATGGATACGGAGTGGAGGAGTGTCATTCGAACGGGGAGGGTTCACGTCCAGGCGCTACAAAGTTTCTACGGCGTCGGTGGAGCGACGCGGTACAATTCTTCGGCGGTCGTTCGGCCAGCGCAAACCATTTGCCAACCGCTCTGCGACAACACAGTCATGCCGTCATCGATGGCCGACGCTTCCAGTGCGCCGGTAATCGCGCGTTGCAACACCATCTGAGAGAGTTTCGGCCCCACAACAAGCAGCTCCCCGATGGCCGCGCGACCTCGGTAGCCGATGCCCTGACAGTGGTCACAGCCTTTGCCTCGGTAGAACGGCCCTTCGGCGTCGGTCTGCCCAAGCTTAACCAACACGCGCCGATCCGGTTCGTACGTTTCCATACAACTCGGACAATTGATTCGAACCAACCGCTGCGATAAAACGCCTGACACCGAAGACGAAACCAAGTATGGTTCGATTCCCATATCGATTAGCCGTGTAAAGACGCCCGCCGCCGATCCGCTATGAA
Organism: Candidatus Hydrogenedentota bacterium; assembly: GCA_029262095.1. Classification (GTDB taxonomy): domain Bacteria; phylum Hydrogenedentota; class Hydrogenedentia; order Hydrogenedentales; family SLHB01; genus JAJDAB01. The sequence continues at coordinate 15,077 of JAJDAB010000102.1, read as the reverse complement.
TCGTGCTGATGACCAAATGCCCCGTCAACCCTGCCTGAATAGCCATCTTCGATGTTTCCGCATCGCGTATTTCGCCGACCATGATTACTTCCGGGTCTTGGCGTAAGATCGAACGCAATGCAGTATCGAACGAAAAGCCGGTCGTCGTGTTTACTTGCGATTGCGCGATGTCCCGAAGATTGTATTCCACCGGATCTTCTATCGTTACGATGTTGGACGTGCGATCACTCGTCCGCTTTATATCTCGTAACAACGAATAAATCGTCGTTGTTTTTCCACTCGAACTGGGACCGGTCAACAAAATGGTTCCCTGTTGACGTCCCAGAATTTCCCTCAACCGATCGACGATGTCGGGTTCAAATCCCAACGAATCCAAATCCAGCAATTCGTGAATGATGCCCAACACACGAACTACTAGTTTTTCACCCGATACCGTTGGAAACGACGAAACCCGCATCGCGTGGCCACCACCGGTCTGATTCGAATCGATTCGTCCGTCCTGCGGAAGTTCACGCTGGTACACCACCATCTCGGCGAGTACTTTGATGCGCGAGATTACTTTCGCCTGAAACTCAGCGGGGATACGCCCGACTTCATGCAAAATGCCATCGATGCGATATCGCACGGAGACAGACGCATGCCAAGGCTCAAGATGGACGTCGCTCGCTCCGTGAAAGACGGCCTGCGACAGCAGGAGATTCACCACCTCTGTCGCGCCAAACTCGCCCTTCCCCAACGCGAGCTGAATCTCACCCTGAAGCTCCGAAATCGGAATCGGAGCATTCGCTGACTCCATCTGCACTGCCGGGACGCTCATTAACAAAACCTCAGTATTTGACCCGTGTAGAGAAAAGGCTCTCAACCACTATAGGTTGACCAGAACCAACATTAACTACTATAATTTGGGTATGGACCTAATGCAACCACAAAATATAGGGGTATAAGATTTTGGCCTACTATCCAGATTCAGCCGAATTTGCCTTATTGCTCCTCTCCAGCTACGGGTTATTTGTGGCCTCCTGGTGGTTGTTTCAGAGGGTCACCTTCGCTCGGGCTACCGTGCCAATCTGGACTGCTGCCCTCATCGCGTTCCTGGCCTTCACGACGTTCTTAGGCGTCACCGTCACGCTGTGGCAGACCGCCGACGAACAATGGGTCGCGGCAATGGCTGAATACGAGATTGCACACGAGGCGGCGGCAACAGCGGGGAACTCCCTACCGATCAAGCCCGCGCCACGAACCCTCATGCTGATGCTCTACGCCGCGGCACTTTGGTTCATTCCCGCTATCTACTACGCGCGACAGCTCGTTCTCGCATTTAGCACCCGGACCATTCAATCGATTGCCGCCATCGAACAAACGGAAGATGAAATTGGCAATCCGTTCAAGCAAGCGCGCGACCTTGCGTTGCACGGCGATATCGACGGCGCCATCGCCCGCTACCGCACTTACACCGAACGGACCAAAGAAGCCCGATTCGAAGCTGCGCAGCTCCTCGAAGCCGAAGGGCGCTACCGCGATGCGCTAGACTTCTACATCGAAATCGGCGACCGCCACCGCGACGATATCCGCGCCTGGGCGGAAGCGATGTTCCGGCGCGCCAAACTCCTCGACTCCGTATTCGGCGACGGCGACGGCGCGCGTATGCTCTATGAACGCATCCTCGACCGAGCATCGTACACGGAATTCGCAACACTCGCCTCGACGCAACTCTCACGGACACACACAACCCAGGACAAATTACTCGATAAACTCGACGCAGGATTCAAGTACGACCGCCCCGATCGCGAAGAAGTCATTCGCCACATCCCACCGAGCGCCGGCGAATTCCAGGGGACGTAACAAGCGAGCGTCGGCCGTGATAGCCAGGCTGAAGCTGCCGACCTAGGCGATCTTAATTTCCCGCGAGTTGTTGCAGCATTTCGCCCATCTTCTTATGCAACAAGTTGATCGCCTTCAGTGGCCGGATCATTACTTTGAAATCGACGATTTGGCCCGCGTCGTTGCAGCGGATCATGTCGACGCCATTGATGTGGATGCCGTCTACTTCAGTGACGAATTCGAGCACAGCGTTGTTGCCGTCGAGCACTTCTCTCGCATAGCGAAAGTCGCCGTTGCCAAGCACATTGCTTGCGGAAGCGAGATAGAGCTTCGTGATTTCCTTCCCCTCTTGCGGCGTGTGTACGACAGGCGAATGAAACGTCACGTCGTCCGCCAACAACTCATCGAGAATTGATTGGTCGTTGGTCTCCAACAACTCATGCCAACGCGCGATTGTCTTTTCGATCATTGTAAGAATCCTTTTTCAAGTTTGATATAGCTGAATTAGATTTCCACAGGTATCGTCAAACATCGCTACGCTTACCGGACCAGCCAGAGCGGGCTTCGCTTTGAACGCCACGCCGAGTCCGTCCAATCGTTCATATACGGCGTCAATATCCTTCACGGCAAACGCCGTGGCGGGAATGCCCGCATCGAACAATGCCTTCTGAAACGTCTTGCCCGGTGGAAATGCGGTCGGCTCCAATACCAATTCCGGGCCTTCCGGATCTTCCGGCGACACGACCGTCAACCAACGGAATTCACCCATCGGCATATCCTCTTTCTTCACGAATTCCAATATATCCGTGTAGAACTTGAGTGCCTTCGCCTGATCATCCACCATCAAACTCGTCAACTGAATTCTCATAGTGAATAGGGTATACGCGATCGCCCAAAAGGGCAATCCCGCGATATCACAAGTTCTCGGGGCGGATTCAGGCCGATGGGTCTACGTAGCCGATTCTGTAGACCGTAACGCTCCGTCCCGCTTCGCCGTCTGTAGAGGGGGACAACCCGAGGCGTGAGCAACGGCCTCGATAGTTCTCCGACTCGAAGAGCGGAACGGCATAGGTGCGCACGATGCCGTCGGGGATTACGTCGAAACGGACTTGCCCACCTCTGCGTCCTTGGGCGCCTTCCCAAGAAATTGAGGCGGAGGTGCTGCCGGTATCGAAGGCGGCGCGCAAATATATCGTTGGCACGTCTTCAGCTTCCCAATTCGCGCTAGGGCCGACTAGGCGCGGTTTCTCCCCAGTCAACGTCACCGTCCATTGATCTTTAATTGGCCAACCTTGATCCTTGGCATCTGTTAATGTCCAACTCTGGCGATCGTGCTCAAATGTGTAATCCGGCAGTGTGACATGTGCGGCGTGGTCGTAGACGTAAGCTCGAATTTCATCCAACTGCCCCACAATCAGCGTGTAGTCGTAACGGTACTGAATATTGTGATCCAATATTTCCCTGCGCGTAGGTGAGATGTATCCCGTTGGTGCGTCTTTCGCGCCGCCAGAACCCGGGGTTCCCGCGAAACCGCCCTTGTAGTCAAACGTGTTGGGCGTCCAGATACCCAGCCCGAAACCATCATCCCGCACCAGCGCCGCCCAATTCTCCGTGGCGTACCAATGGTCCCACGGTCCGCCCGGTGCCTCAGCGGGTGGGATGGATGTGTCCCAAACTTTCTCAATCCGGCGGACGGGCGCACCGGAGAACGGTTGGTCTCCGTCGTAGGTAAGGAGTCGGTAGTACGCGCCGTTGGTGTACACGGCAGGGAGTTCCTGACCGCGAGCTTTGTATTGCGTTTTGTCCTCACGTGCATTATTGATCTGAGAACGGACCCGCACAGTGTTGTCCACAAGCGTGAGCCAGCATTCGAAGGTGCACTGTCCCGGCTCATTGTCCAAAGGCCAATGCATAGGGATGCACTTCACATACATTTCGGTACCCGTGTTGCGATGTTCTATTACTTCGGACGGATTGTTGAATGTGTCCCCGGATTGAATCGGGTTCCAGCCAATAAAGGTCCAGTGTTTATTCGGCTTCTTTCCGCTGTCGGGGTAGTAGGGGGCAGGTCCAGAGTAGAAGGACATCTGAATTTGACGCCCCCAATCGTGGCTGTTGATGATGTTCTCATCGCTCCCCGATTTTGAGAGATAGGTAATCGCCCCGCCAATATCCAAGTTGATACCAATGCGCACCACGCCGTTGTCCAAATAACTCATGCCCGAAAACTTCGGCTGCGGTTCACCGAGGGCTGGATAGCACAGAACAGCCAGCGTTGAGACTAGAGTTGATAAGGCACGTTTCATGTTGAATTTTCTTGCTCTGTTCGCTCAGGCGTCGTCATCGGAGAGTCACGAAACGTCTGTGCCCATGAGTTCGCATTCCCAACCATCATAAATCCCGCCATGCGGCGCGGCGTGCGAGAGCAAATCGCGCGTAATGTTGTGGATATGATCCATCACGACAGGATCTGGCCGGGTAATGCGAACGCCAAACGGATAGTCCTCACCTTGTTGCTCACCGCGATCGCTAGTGTCGAACCCGAGCGGTGTCACGACCTCGATAAACTGTTCTCGACCGTCAGTAGAATTAAAGTATAAGTAGTGAGCCACCTCGCGGGCGGGCGTCAACGGGTCGCCTGCCTCGATCAATTGCTCCACGAGTTGCCGATCGAATATTTGTTGCCAGTCAACCGGCGCGGGATAGAGCGTCTCCAAGTAGTCGGACCAGTTCGGGTCATCATCAACGTCGATATGAGCATCATATCCAGGAAACTGATCGACCGCGTGTTCTGTCGTTTCCGGTACTGGACCGGGGTCGGAGACATAGAAGTAAAATGAGCGCGCGCCATCCGACGTGACGCGGCCTACGAAAACAGCATCGGCCGAAGCGCTGAGCTCGCGGACCAATCCCTCCTCCATTTTCCACAACCGATCAGCTTCCGCATCCGTCGTCATCCCCTGTTCGGTGGGTTCTTGCAAGAATGTCGTGACAATCACACGGTGTGGACGCGACGGATCGGGCACAGTTTCATGAAGACCGACATCGACAAAGACGGATGCAGGCGCGCTTTCGATAGCGCAATAAAAGAATTCCCACTGATCGGACATGGGACGAGTGTACCGTGCAAAACGACCTTTCGCGAAACGCGGTCTTCTTGACACTTCCGAGGTGCTGGGCTACGATCCGATCGTGTTGCCGGATAGCCAAATTGGTAAGGCACCTGATTCTGGTTCAGGAGATTCTAGGTTCGAATCCTAGTCCGGCAGCCATTTATACGTTCGACTGATTCCGGCACTTAGGGAAACTTGCCGACACGGCGCCGCGGCCAAAATCCATGGTTAGAAAAGTGTAGTACTACACTTTTCCGTCCACAAAGGGGATCGCGCCACGCCAAAGCGCTTACCAAGACTTTGTAGATGCGAGGCTACGGTATAGGACTATGTGCGCCTAAACCGGGAACAAGACTGGCTGACTGTAATTAGTGCGCCGATCTTATTGAAGGGCCAAATTTCTAAGAATTGGGCACATGGAACGCTAGCGCTGCAGGCAATACGTGGCAATATTGTTGTACAACGTGCCGCGGCTAATCCTGAGGATTCGAACTGCTTCGGTCAGGTTCCAGTCGCACGCCCCAGTCCGATCCAGCACGATGTGTGGCGCATTGCCAACCCAGATCATTCCGCATGCGGGGTCAACAATGGCGAGCAAGTGAGCCGCCACGGCAATTGGAGTTCGAGATTCCGATTCGGTTCGATTTAGAGGGCCCAAATGTAGAGCGCGAATTTGCGCTGGTATTGAATTGATCCGATTGTATGGGCGCTAACGAAGAGCGAGTAATGGAGTTTGAGGGTTCTAACTATGCGTGAGATTGGCGGGCGGAGCACATGGTATTTGAGGACCATGTCTAAGCATCGCGCTACGCCTCAGAAGCGCCAATCCGCCTCGACCCGAACGAGATGCCGCAGACTAAAGTTGATGATATCGCGATCGGCGGGTTGGGGCTATTTGCCGCTCCGTGGAAATTGGACAATTTGCCAGGTGGTGCAACAAGGAGAATATCCCAGATGAAAAACAAACCGCATGCCACTCGCCGCCAATTCATGCGCAACGCTGCTGCGTCAACGGCTGCACTGTCGTTGTCTTCGCTCATCTCGTCTCGTGCGAATTCGCAAGATGGTGTCGTGTCTCCCAATGAGCGTGTGACGCTGGGCGTCATTGGAATGGGCCCGCGTTGCAGGTATGTACTGCCTGGGATGCTCAGTCATCTGGACGTGCATTGCGTTGCCGTCGCCGATGTCCAGGTAAGTCGGCGCGATTCCGCGAAGAAGTTCGTGGATGAGCACAACGGGAATGCCAACTGCACACGGTACCGAGACTTTCGTGAAGTGCTCGATCGAAAGGACATCGACGCGGTACTCATCGCCACGGGTGACCGTTGGCATGCCCCGGCGTCAATACTCGCGGCTGACGCGGGAAAAGATGTCTATAGCGAAAAGCCGTGCGGGTTGACGATCGCCAATTGCCAAGATCTTGCAAACACGATCAAGCGCACGGGACGCGTCTTTCAAGCCGGGACGCAGCGCCGCAATGTCGGCAACTTCCAACAAGCCGTCGCGCTTGCGCACTCAGGAAAACTCGGCAAAATTCATACGCTTCACGCGAGTGTCTATGTCCCCGAGATCAAAACGGAATGGTTGCCGGGAGAGCAGGCGCCTCCTCCGGATGTTGTGGATTGGAACATGTGGCTTGGGCCAGCGCCCTGGCGCCCCTACAACAGCGAGTACGTGAAAGGCGGTTGGCGCGGGTACTATGACTTTGACTCGGGCGCACGGCTACTGGATTGGGGCGCGCATACCGTCGATCTCTGTCAATGGGCCAACAACGCTGACGACACGATGCCGCTCAGTTTTGTTCCAGGTGAAGATGAGATCACCGCCCACTATCCGAATGGCGTGAAGTTGGTGATTCATTTCCTGAAGACGCCGTTCGATCAGCGTCCAGGTTGGATTCAAGCGTTGGGTACTTGTCCCGTGCGATTCGAGGGCGATCAAGGCTGGGTTGAGGTGGGGGACAGCGGCGGTATTGAAGTTCATCCGCCGCCGCTCAAAGCGGATTTACCACAACTTCCCGATGCTGAATCCGGTCTGGATGTGAAGGCTCACTCCCGTGACTTCTTAGATTGCATCAAGTCACGAAAGCCCACAGCGGCCAATGCAGAAGTGATGCGCCACTCGCACATCGCTTGTCACGCGGCAGCGTTGTCGTGGATGCTTGGTCGGAAACTTGAATTGGATCCGGTAAAAGAAGCATTCATCAACGATGACGAAGCCAACAGACTGCGATCTCGCCCCGAACGGGATTGGGCGGTCTAGCGCCTCTCGGTTTCCGAGTGCGTTGGGTGGCGGTCTGATTTGCGCAAAATACTCGATTGAATAGGCCATTTCATCGCTGAGACCAGATGTACTACACTCCCCTTCAGAGGGGGAATCCATTGACCAAACAAGAACGCAGTTGGGTGCTCTACGACTGGGCGAACTCCGTCTATTCGATGGTCATCACCGTCGGAATCTTTCCCATTTTCTTCAAGACATTCGTCGCCGAGTCCATGGACGACCAGACTTCGACATTCTACTGGGCAACGGCGAATACGGTCGCCGCGTTCGTGATGGCGATCATGGCGCCGATACTCGGAGCGCTCGCCGATCGAAAAGGCAACAAGATGCGCCTTTTTCTCGGCTTCTTTTTCCTGGGACTGATCTCGACCCTCGCCCTTGTCACCGTGAGTCAAGGCCAATGGCTCTATTCGCTCATTATCTATGGCATATCGTCCATCGGATTTTACGGCGCGGTCATTTTCTATGATTCGTTCATTGTCGATGTATCCGAAGAAGAGAATCGCGACTGGATTTCCGCAATGGGGTTCGGGTGGGGCTACATTGGCGGCACGATTCCGTTCCTATTCGCAATCGGACTGATCCTCGGCGCAGAGCCGCTCGGTTTTGAATCGTCGCTCTGGCCAACCCGCATCGCTTTCATTATCACCGTCGTATGGTGGGCGGGATTCTCCATTCCGTTGATACGCAACGTTCGCCAAGTACACTTCGTCGAATCGGACGAGCCGTTGTTCGCGGAGAGTTTCGGGCGCTTGTGGCGAACACTAAAACAGGCGTCCAAGCATCGAAACATATTCATTTTTCTGGTCGCCTTCTTTTTGTACATCGATGGTGTACACACCGTCATCAAAATGTCGACCAGTTTCGCGATTGACATCGGCCTCACCCAAAGCGCCACGATTGGTGCATTGGTCTGGGTACAATTTGTCGCATTCCCCAGTGCGCTCATCTATGGGAAATTGGCAAAGCGCTTTGGAGCCAAGCCTTTACTCTATGTGGGCGTTGCCACGTATGTCTTCGTCACGATCTTTGCCTATTTCACGAACGAAACGTGGCAATTCTTCGTCATGGCGACGATGATAGGCTCAGCACAAGGCGGCGTTCAGTCTCTGAGCCGATCGCTATTTAGCCGATTGATTCCCAAGGCCAACGCCACTGAATTCTTCGGCTTCTACGACATCTTCGGCAAGTTCGCGACGGTGCTTGGTCCCCAGTTAGTTGGCGTTGTTGCAATTGCGACCGGCGACACACGAAACGGCGTGCTCAGCCTCATCGTGTTATTCGTTCTCGGCGGCGCGTTGTTGACGCTCGTCCGCGAAGAACCGAGCGCGGAAATCGTTTAGAAGAACCGATTGGGAGGGACACGCTCCTGCGTGTCCAAGTTTGATTGTGGACGCGCGGGAGTGCGTCCCTCCCTATTATTCACTCCTCGGGTGCGTCCTTGCCATCCAACTCAGTAATCAATGCATCCGAAGCCGGTCGCTCCTTCTGAAGCTTTTCCGCGACCTTTTCCGCGCCGCGCATTACCCGCAACAAATTGCGCCCAGCGATATTCTTGATCTCATCTTCGCTATATCCGCGCCGCATCAACTCCGCCAACAAGACGGGATACGTCGAAACATCTTTGAGCTCGTCAGGCAGCGTTGTGGTGCCATCATAATCGCCGCCCAAACCGATGTACTCCGATCCGATGATGTCGCGAATATGGTCGATATGATCCGCGACGTCACTCAGTGTCGCGTTTTTCGGAGACGGATTCTCTTCGCTCCATTCGCCCAGGCCCGCCTCGATCTTGTCCGGCTGCAAGGTGAACTCTTCACGCAGGAGTTCCCGTGCTTCCTTGAACCGGTCGAAGTACTCGCTGTAGCGATTGGAAATGTAACCGGAAAGGAACGTCACCATTACGACGCCTCCATTTTCCTTCACGCGGATTAATACATCGTCCGGTACGTTCCGTACGTTGTCCGTGACGCCGCGGGCAGATGAATGTGAAAAGATGATTGGCGCTTCGGTCACATCCAACGCGGCATGCATTGTCACCGGAGCGACGTGTGCGAGGTCGACCAACATGCCCATGCGATTCATTTCGCGCACGACTTCGCGTCCGAACGGCGTCAACCCATCAACACGCGGCCGCTCACTGCACGAGTCCGCCCAATCCGTATGCTTTGAATGCGTCAGTGTCATGTAACGTGCGCCGGATTCGTACAACATACGCAGTGCGGCCAGTGAATTGCCCATCGAATGGCCGCCCTCCATCCCCATTAACGATGCAATCTTGCCTTCCTTGTGGATGCGCTCGATGTCGTCTGCGGTGAACGCAAGCTCAAATGTCTCGGGATGACGCGCGACGATACGCCGCGTCATATCGATTTGTTCGAGGGTCATGCGGATGCCTTCAGCGCCTCGCATCGTCGCAGGCACGTATACCGACCAGAACTGTCCGCCAACGCCGCCTTTCCGCAACCGGGGGATATCGGTATGCAAATCCGGCTTGAGTCCGGTGAGGTCTTGTGACAGATCCATTTGGTCGAGGTGGTTGTTCACACGTTTACGATATTGCCACGGGATATCGTTATGCCCGTCGATCAGCGGCACTTCGTCGAGCAATTCTCGCGCACGTTCGATCAATTCAGCGTTCGGCTTATCCTGTGCTGACGCGTGCATTGCGATCATCACGCACGTCGTCAGGCACGCCAGAAAGATTCGCATTCCAATTGTCCGCATTCAATTTCTCCTTCTAACAATTCTATACCGGCAGCGGGCGATCGCCAGCGGCGATTTGAACGGCCGCTTCCGCCGCCACTTGCATTGGATCAATCAACGGTACGCCGCCAATTTCTCCGCGCCCCAGCGCGAGCGGTATCTCCGTACACCCCAGCACGATGGCCTGGGCCCCATGATCCACCAAGCGCAACGCGGCGTCCGTCAATCGGCCAACGATTTCATCATGCGCAACGACATTGTTTAGCGATCCCGATTTGATGCCTCCGAGGTCGATGCCGCCCATCGTTACCGGGCCGTATATTGGCTCCGTCACCAATTCCCGCTGTAAATCTTCGCCGCCTTTCAAATCCAGCGGCGCAATAAACTCGACCCAGACCTGCGCCCGCGCGGCCGCCTCCGGATACAGACGATTTTCCACAGTACCGGTCGTCGCCAGTAGCCCGACGCTATCCCCGTATTGCGCGGCCCGCTCAGCCGTCAGCGCGACCATGTCCAAGATGGGCACTTGTGTGCGAAGCCGCACTTCTTCCAAGAACGCGTGCGCCGAGTTGCACGCAACAATCGCGAAGTCCGCGACTTCATCGAGCTTCTTCACCGCGCGCGCCAAATTGGGAACGGGGTCCGGAGCTTTGCCTTGCATCGCCAACGTGCGGTCAGGTGTTCCGGGAACTGACATCACGACCCAATCCGGGTAATCCTGATCGAGAGCCGCACGTCCCAGCCGCTTTTCGGTTTCGGCCAGAATTTGCCGCTCCAGCTCAAGATGCGCATGGGGGCCAAGACCGCCGACAATCCCGATGACGCGTTGCCATTTCGTCTGTGATGGACTCACAAGTCTACTTTTCCTTCCGAGCTTGGTAGTATCGCGCGTTCCGACCCACACTTACCAGAAGCGAAAGGACCCTTGCCGTGAGCGCCACCGTTGGATTTGCCCAGTTCGAACCGCTGTATGCAGAACCCGCCGCCAACCGCGACACCATGTCGGAAATCGCCGAATCGGCGGGGCAATTCGATTTGCTTGTGTTTCCTGAACTGGCCGCCACCGGATATGAACTACGCGATGTCGTGCACGCACGCAACATCGCCGAACCCTTTCAGGAAGGCGCTACGAGCGAATGGGCCCGCGCGCTCGCCGTCGAAAGCCGTGGGGCAATCGTTGTGGGCTACGCGGAAAAAGCCGATGGCGTCGCCTACAACAGTTGTGTGCTCGCACTGCCCAATGGCGCGGTTCACAACTACCGCAAAATTCACTTGTTCTCCCGTGAAAAAGAGCTGTTCGCCCCCGGCGATGCGCCGCCGCCAGTCATCGATACGCCTGCCGGCAGTATCGGACTAATGATCTGTTTCGATTGGTTCTTTCCCGAAATGGCCCGCACATTGGCGCTCCAAGGTGCGCAAATTATCGCGCATCCTTCGAATCTGGTCTTGCCCTATTGCCAACGGGCCATGTATTGCCGGAGCGTTGAAAACCGGGTATTTACAATCACGGCGAATCGCATCGGCACGGAAAACCAAGCCGGACGCGCTCTCACGTTCACCGGCCAAAGCCAGATCCTCGACCCCGACGGGAATACCCTAGCATCGGCACCAGCGGACGCACCGCGGTCGACATTGGTCACCATCGATCCAGAATTGGCGCACAATAAAAGCATCAATGAATACAACAACTTGACGAACGACCGTCGACCAAGCCTGTACGATGTCTAGTTCGCGGGCGTAGCCGCCATCGATTTCTCTCTGCTTACTTTCTCTTTTTCCAAAGAGAAAGTAAGACTTGCGATTTTCGGCGATGAAAGGTACAAAAGAGCGCGAGACAATGAACTGGGGGATAGGCTAGGCGAATCGCCGGGCCACTATTTTGGGGATACAGAATGAGCGAAATTGCAGCGACAGCGGTTGACAGTGGCAACAACTACAGCATGATTGTGGTGGGGCATAGCACGCACGAGATGGTCTACGTGTTGAATTCGATTTCGGGAGGCCTGAACGTATATCACGCGACACCGATGGACGTGAAAGAGTTGGGATCGTTCGAAGTCGATGATGATGACGAAGAAGACGACGGAGATGACGACTAGCGAGGAAGCATCACTAGATATTCCCCGATAAATTCGATGGGGACATAGTTCTTAGCAAGCCGGTCGTAAAAGCCAATGGGGTAGAAGGTAGCCGAATCGTACAGGCGTCGTGCATTTATTTCGATATTGTTATTTCGATTTGGGCCGCGCGGCGCGCTCTTTGCATAATAGAGCACGGCACCCCGGAAGAAGCGACGATCTAGTTTCTCAAAGAAATCTTGTTTAAGCGCGGGATCGTTTTCGCCCATGACGCGCAACAAGTAGTTATCCATCACGTACGGACGTTCCTGCGCCATGATTGGTATCCATGAGTCGTCGGATAGCAATGGCTGATCGCCAGTGCCCACTAGTTCCATGATTCGTGCTTGTTGCTCATATCGGGTTTCAGCGAAATAGACCCGGGCGTAGGATAGCGCTACAACGAGTGCAAGTGCCCCGATCAAGGCACTAACCGGCAAGGCGTAACGGGTGAACCGATATCGCGAGAGATGTGCGATGTTTGTTGCGCACAATATGGTTCCCGCGACATGCATATCGATGAAGTGGTTGATGCCGGATCCGACGTCCGACGCGATAATGAGTGTGGCCGCAAAGGTTAAGAAGAAGAACAGCATGGCGAAGTCGCGCAAGATGAAGCGTGCGCGAGAGACGAATACGTAACCGGCTGCCGCAAATGTGATAAAAAGCGGTACGTCCATCCTAGGAATAGAAAAAAAGCGATACGGTCCCGTTAGCAGTGTTCGAAACGTTGTGCCTCCAGAGGCGCACGCGAGGAACGATTCAAGCGCACGCCCCTCACTCGCCAAGTGTGTAAGAGTTAACGCCGATCCAATCAGGGCCGTTGTTGCGACAGCGAGCACCGCTGCGTCACGCCGCTGCCCGTTAAACATCCAAAAGCCTATGACGGCGGCCAGGCCGAAGAGCGTTGTGAACTTACTCATGAACGCGATCGCAAAAAAGATTGCGCCCCAGAATAGCCATCGCCGAGTCTCAGGCGTCACACGTAAGCAACATGCAATGCCCCAAATGTTGAGCGCTGTCGAGAGCACATCGGGCCGAAGTTGGTATACGCATGCTGCTATACAGATCGCGGATAAACTGAACAGTGCTGTCATGAGCGCCATGGACTTGGAAACATTTAGCCGGCTCAGACAGAGATAGACGCCAGCAAATAACATTACCGCGGCGGAGTAGGTGATCAAGTACGCGGTAGCGACCGGATTGCCAAATATTCGAATAAGAACTGCATGCAACGTAAATGATACGGGCATGTAGCGGGTGCCGCCGTATCCGAGGTCTGATTGAATCGGGCGATAGAAGGTGCCACCGGCGAGGTCAACGGCCAGCGTCGCCCAGACCCCCGGAGTGACATTGATCCCTGTGCCAAACCAAGGTGCAGCGATAGCTGCGCTAAGCAGGGCAGCGAGTAGTAGAATTGCCGCCACCACGTACAGCCGTACCGGCACACTACTTGCCCCGTCAAATGTCATTTCATCCCTTCCCACGCAGAGCTCGCAAAAATATCATCCTCGATCCGATCTCCGCAAGATGATCGCATCTCGCTATTGATTCATAGCTCCATCATTGCCATCATGGATGGCTAGTCACGAACGACGCCCATCGGGCTCGGAGTTTCACACATGCGCATTCCATTTTTGGTTTCCTTAACGTTGGCAGTTGCCGTATCAACCTCCGGTTGGGCGGAAGAAGTACGCCCGGGTGTCTACCGGACTCCCGATGAACGGTTTCAAAACCTTCCGGGTTACGATTTCGAGCCGCACTATAAAGAGATCGATGGATATCGGGTTCACTACCTTGATGAAGGGCCGAGCGATGGCGAGGTCATCCTCATGTTGCATGGTGAACCGACTTGGAGTTTTCTATATCGAAAGATGGTGCCCGTCCTAACTGCAGCCGGTTACCGGTGCATCGTCCCCGATCTCATTGGATTTGGTAAGTCTGACAAGCCCGCGGATATGGATACGCACACGTACAAATTTCACGTGGAGGCGATCACGAAACTGGTCAAGGGCTTGGATCTTCAGCAGGCTACATTTTTCGGTCAAGACTGGGGCGGGCTTATTGGTTTACGGGTCGTCGCCGAGAACGAATCGAATTTTGCTCGTGTTGTAATTGGAAACACGGGACTGCCTGTTGGTGGAGCCACAATCCCACCGGCATTCCAAGCATGGAAACGGATGAATCAGGCAATGATTGATGCAGGCGATATGGATGTGGGATCGCTCGTAGCGGGCAACGTTGGTGACCCCGATCTGGTTGCTGCTTATGACGCACCATTTCCGAACGGTAAGTACAAGGCTGGCGCACTCATCATGCCGCAACGCGTTCCCATGACGCTCGACGATCCCGCGCGTGACGCGAACTTGGCGGCCTGGGCGGTTTTCGAGAAGTGGGAAAAGCCGTTCCTGACGGCATTCAGTGATGGCGACCCGATTACGCGAGGCGGCGACGCGGTATTCACGTCGAGGGTACCCGGTGCAAAAGGTCAGGCTCACACGACGATCAAAGGGGCAGGTCATTTCTTGCAGGAGACCCACGGCGAAGAGCTGGCTGAAGTCATCGTAAAATTCATGAAAGACAATGCCCTCTAGAACGGAAGTAATACGATGGCAGACGAATCGAGAAGAATCGTTATGGCGTGCCAGATAAACGACGGCGTATTCGAATACTAACCGTGGATCGCAGACAGTTTTTGACATTAGCCGCGGGCAGTGCATTGCTGCCTACCGTGTCACGCGCAGCCACGACTACGAAGCGCCCGAATATTCTCGTCTTCATGGCGGACGATCAGTACCGCGCGAGCGTGGGCTGCTATGGCGCGAGCCCGAGTCATACTCCGAATATCGATCGGTTCGCGGAATCCGGAATGCGATTCAACGAGTGTTTCACGCCGTCCAGCATTTGCACTCCGAACCGCGGCGCGTTTCTCAGCGGGATGATGCCGCTCAAGAACGGTGCGCACGCAAACCATTCCGGGTTCTACGACGGCGTTAGGTCATTGCCGAACTTCATGAAAGACCTTGGATATCGCGCA
>JAJDAB010000101.1 GCA_029262095.1 Candidatus Hydrogenedentota bacterium | reverse complement strand
GGTCGTCATCGCCGCCGAGGGAGGGCTTTCGAAATGCCCACGTTTGAATATCATGCGATCCGCACGGATGCCGAGGAAGAGAAGTCTTTTTGCGGCGGGGTGGTGATCGCAAAATCCCGTCAAGACGCGAAAGCGAAACTCCGGGAACTTGGCCTTAAAGCGACGCGCTTAAAAAAGGCGCGTGGGATGATGGCGTTATTGAAATGGTTCGACGCGGACATCCGCTAGATTCATATTCACCCTGTTCTCATTTGGTCACGGTACATTAAGGAACGTGTTCGTTGGAATGTGGCGTTTGCGATATTCGAAGTTCGATTGGGTTCTGCATCGAGTGCCAGAAGCTGCTGTGTGAGACGTGTTCGGAGACGTGTGACGCGTGCGGGAAGTTGATGTGTCCGGATCACGTCCACGAGTCGCGCAGCGGTAAGGTTTACTGCAACGGTTGCAACAATCGGCGCAAGGCAGAGCGAAAATCCAGACACGGCAAACATGCCAGTGCCGAGGCGGATGAGGGCGGGACGAGTCTCGAAGCGTTGGCGGGTGCGCCGGTCGCTGAAGCCGACGAGCGGGAAGAAGAAGCGCGCGTCCTCGGAAAACGGGAAACGGTGCAGCCCTGGCAATTGTGTTTGTATAGCGCGGTGGTGGCATTGATCATTGCGTTGGTCTTGTTGGTCATTCCGACATTACGTCGTATTCCGCTGGGCGGCACGAGCTATTTGGCCACGCCGTACTTTCTGCTCGTTATCCCACTCATTTCTGCGTTTTGGGGTGTGTACGGCATCGTAAATATCGAATTCTACAAACATCGTCAGCGTTGTATGGCTGGGCTGGGCATTGCAGTGTTGAGCATGGTGATGTTTGTCGTGGAAGTCGCGACCGACCCAGCGGCGCGGCAAGAAGGTGATTCATTGGAGCTGCAAGATCGGCGTCAGAACATGGAGCCGGAACAGCTCGAAGGATGGCGTGACAACGTGTTGGACAAGTACAAGTAGCGGATTGGGGAATGGATGATTGATCTAGCCGATATTTATATTTGGGCCGGCACGAATTGGGAATGGATTCTATTGGGCGGTGGGTTGCTTGCGGTTGTAGTATTCGTGCGGTCGATGCAGTAGCAGAGTCGGAATTACGAACCCGGTACCGCGTCGTTGATCGTTCTTGAAGCCGATTAATCTCTTGCGAGTTCTTCGTCGAGGTAGGCGCGGGAACCGGTAGTTTCTTGTTGGCCCTGGTATTTACCCGAGTAGGGACGGTCGACGGGGCCATCGGCCCGCGCGATGACGAGTTGGCAAATGCGGCGTCCCGCTTCGATGCGCATGGGGGCCGCGTTCGCATTGAACAATTCGAGTGTAATTGCGCCTTCGAATCCGGGGTCCACCCACCCCGCATTTTGAATGAATAGGCCCAACCGACCGATCGAGCTGCGCCCTTCCACAAACGCCGTGAGATAATCGGGGAGACGAATCGATTCCGCCGTTGTGGCCAGCACGAATCCGTGCGCTGGGATTACGAATGCGTCTCCGTCGGATCGTTCATATTCAATAGGCTCGGACATGGAATACATACCGTCGGTGGCACGGGGTGTGAGGAACGTGCCGCCGAGGCGTAGGTCGACTGATGCGGGTCCGATTTGGCGGTCTTCGATCGGTTCGATACCGAGTTCGCCGGATTTCAAGAGTTCTTGGATTGTTCTGTCTGAAAGTATCATTGGGGCAACCCGGAATTGGTGCGTTCGTCCATCAGCCGCGAGCGTGATAGCGCCCACTCCGTCATTCCCGCGCAGGCGGGAATCCAGGGTTTCCAAGTTGACGATCTGGGTTCCCGCCTTCGCGGGAATGACGTTTTAGGAGTGCTGTTTCTCACGCGCTAGTTCGGCACTTTATAGATGCGAATCTCGTTGCGGACCGTGTCGACGCCGTAGATGCTTAGCGCAACGGCTTCGACCAAGTCTTTTTCTTCGTCCGTATCGACCGTACCGGTCAGGATACAAATGTCGTCATCGACTTCAACGTTGAGGCCGCGCACGCTTAGATGGCGATTGAGGACTAGCGCTGTTTCGACTCGTTTTTCAACCCATTCATCGGAGAATTGGCGGCCGACCTTCGCGATTTGGCCGCTTTCGTCTTTGGCACGGACCGTGAGCTCATTCTTGATTTCAATAACCCCGTGCGTTTCGTCGGCGATCATGCCAATGCGCTTCTTCTGCTCTTCCGAGCTAACAACGCCGAACAGTGTGACGATGCCGAGTTCGGAGCCAACGCCGATTTTCATGCCTTTGAATTCTTTGTTGTATAACAGGCGCGATCGTACCGAAGCGGCGACCGTCATATCGTCGATGCGTTGCCGCCAGGTGCGCTTCGGGCGTGGCGACAGAATGGTACCCATGACGGTGATGTTATTGGTAACGCTCTTCACGGCTTCGACGGACGATGCGATGTTCCCCGCTAGTTCGCGTTGTACTTCGTCCGAAACGGATCCCGTCAGGGTGACGATTCCCTCGACGGTCGTCGTATTTATATTGAACGGGCTTAGATGTCGGTTGAAGAGGAAGGTCGTTTCGATCTGCGCGGTGATAGATGCGTCGATCGTTGATTGACGAACCGAGTCAGCCGCGGTTTGTGCTTCCGACACGGCTGCTGCCACCAGCGCCGCAGCAGCCGCTATCCATCGCATTGAAAGTGTACTACGCATTGCGAATTCCCCCTGGCGGCCGCGACGCCTGATCGGCGCGCCACGCGCGATTTAGAGGACACCGAGTTCTTTGAGTTCGTCGATGCCCTTCTGCACTTCTTCGGATGATGTATGCAAGGCCGTGCGTTGATCATCCGTTAATTCCAGCTCGATAATATTTTCGACGCCGTCTTTGCCCAACATGCATGGGACACCGGCGTATACCCCGTCGAGGCCGTATTGACCCGTGAGGTGCGCGGCGCATGGGAGAATTTGCTTTTCGTCGCGAATGATTGCTTGCGCCATTCGGGCAGCACTGGCGCCGGGGGCGTAGTATGCGCTGCCTGTTTTCAGCAGAGCCACGATTTCGCCGCCGCCTTTGCGGGTCCGTTGTACGATGGCATCCACCTTGTCCTGGGGCAACAACTTGGTGATCGGAATACCGGAAACGGTCGTGTAGTCCGGGAGTGGTACCATGTCGTCGCCGTGTGATCCTAAAACCATGGTATCTACATTCTTCATACTGACGCCAAGTTCCATCGCGACGAACGATCGCATGCGGGCGCTATCCAGCACTCCGGCCATGCCTACGACGCGTTCCGGCGGGAAACCCAGTTTCGTAAACGCTAGGTACGTCATCACATCCAGCGGATTCGTAACGATTATGACGACGCTATCCGGGGCGTGTTCGGCGATGTTCTTGCAGACGTCAGTGATGATATTGCCGTTCTTACCCAAAAGGTCGAGGCGGGTCATCCCCGGTTTTCGAGGGAGGCCAGCGGTGACGATGCAGACATCAGCGCCCGCGATATCCTTATAGTCGTTGGTGCCGGTGGCCATGCAGCTATAGCCGCGCACGGGGCCGGTCTCGGACAAATCGAGCGCCTTGCCCTGGGGCACGCCTTCGGCGATGTCGGTAAGGACGACATCGCCCAGTTCCATTTCCAAACAGTATTGTGCGGCGGTCGCCCCTACGTTTCCGGCTCCAATGCACGCGATTTTGAATTTTCTGCCCGCTGACATGGTTCGCTCCTCGCTTCCGTGGTTCGATTTTCAAACGAAAGGATTAAGTATAGCTAAAAGTGGGGCGAACTCCCAGTGTCCGCACGGGTAAAACACGATGGACGCGATTCTCGCAACAGGGGACACCGAGAGCGCAGACAATCGTACTATTTAACACACGCATCAACTCGTAGAGCTGCAAGCGCATCGTCATCCCCACGAAGGCGGGGATCCAGTGAGTTGCCGGACGCGATTCGGTGAATGATCTGTGCGTGGAGTGAGAAAGCAATGGCAAGATTAAGATGATCAAGTGAAGCCGTTTCTGCATTCCCGCCTGCGGGGGAAAGACGGTTGTAGACCGAACAATATGAAGCGATGTGAACGAGAGATGAATTACATGCACACATAAAAAATGCGCCACAACCGAAGTTGTGGCGCGCTCAAGAGAGTAAGACCTTGGAACCAATCGAAACGATACGGTGGGATTGGCCGCTTCGCAATTTTCTTCAACTGGTCTTCAGTCTTAGGTAGAGTGACCTCCGTGTCAACCGCGCCTCGACCTCCTTGTCTCAGCTGTTTTATGTATCGGCAATGAAGCGGGAAACTTTAGGGCGCCGAGTTGGCTACGACATTTCTGCCTCCATCTGCGATCCGAATTCATTCCAACGTCATTCCCGCGAAGGCGGGAACCCAGTGCGCGTTGGCTGATCGCGTCGTGTTGCTGGATACCCGCCTTCGCGGGCATGACGATAGCGTTGTCGGAAACGATTCGCGTAGACCGAGGTGTTGTTTGTGGAGGGCGTTCTCAAAATGGAAAGGCGTCACAATTTAGGGGATTGTGACGCACTCTCGGAGGTATGTATGGGTCGGGTCTCGTTGGGGTTGGGATGGTAACCCCTTCAATTCCCGGTGGCCTTCGACTTCCATGTCTGTGGCCGCCTTAGCTTCCATGCCTTAGCTATTGGATATATCGGCGGCGGAGAAGAATACTTTAGCAACTTTGCACACTTTCGGCGGCTGATTCGTTTTGGCGTGGGCGAAAGGCATGGTAGAATTGGGGTCTTTCCGGTACCGGCCCACCCCAAATCGCGAGAATCCACGGGTATATGACTTCAAATTCCACAGACGTATTACGCCAGCCGTCCGAAGTATTAATTCTCGGCGCGGGTGGGCAATTGGGCCGCGACTTGATCGCGCGCTATTCACGCCGTTTTTCGGTGACCGGTGTAGATGTGGACGTCATCGACATCGGCGATCCGGAGGCGGTGGAGGACGCCGTTTCGGCCATTGGTCCGCGGCTGGTATTGAATGCGGCGGCGTACACGAATGTTGAGGGGGCGGAAGATGACCGGGAGGGCGCGTTTCTGGTCAACGAGGTGGGCGCGCGGAACGTTGCTAAAGCCTGCTCGGCGCACAATATTCCGCTGGTTCATTTCAGTACAGACTTTGTGTTCGACGGATCGGCGACTACGCCATACGAACCGGACGCGCCTGTATCGCCCAATGGCGTGTATGCGGAATCGAAGGCGGCGGGTGATCACGCAGTCGCTGAAACGTGGGACAAGCATTTCATCGTGCGTACGGCATGGCTGTATGGCGTTGGTGGGAATAATTTTGTGGAGAAAATTCTCGCGGCGGCGGAGACGCGGCCGGTGTTGACTGTGGTGACGGATGAATCGGGATCGCCATCGTTTACGGGAGACCTCGCGGAGGCTACGGCGGCGCTAACGGAGACGGATGCTTACGGTACCTATCACTGTGTGAATGCGGGGTCGTGTTCACGATTTGAGTTTGCAAAGGCTATACTATCGGGCGCGGGGATGACGACGCGGGTTGAGCCGTGTTTGGCGGAGGCGTTTCCTTCGAAAGCGCCGCGCCCGAAATACTCCGTGTTATCGAATGCTAAGTTGGAAGCCGCGTGCGGGTACCAGATGCCCCCGTGGGAAGACGCGCTGGGTCGCTATCTGCGCTTGCGAAAAGGAATCTGAATGAACCGCATTTGTGTGACCGGCGGTGCCGGATTTATTGCCTCGAATTACATCAAGTTTGCACTGGACGAATATCCGGATCTGCATATCGTCAACCTGGACAAGCTGACGTACGCAGGCAACATGGACAATCTCAAGGATATTGATGAGAGTCGGCATACATTCATTAATGGCGATATTGCGGATGCCGATGTCGTTCGCAAAGCGATGGATGGTTGTGACGCGATTATCAATTTCGCGGCGGACAGTCATGTCGATCGCAGCATCATGGAAGCGAGCGACTTTATCGCGACCAACGTTCGCGGCGTTCATAACATCGTTGAGGCTGCAAAGGAAATGAAGACGCATCGCGTGCTACTCGTTTCAACTGACGAAGTGTACGGCAGCATCGAGTCGGGTTCGTTCGTCGAGACAGACCCACTGGGGCCGCGCAATCCGTATTCAGCGACGAAGGCGGGTGGTGAGTTGTTGGGCATGACGTATTTCCATACGTTTGATGTGCCGGTCATTGTAACGCGCGGGTCGAATACCTACGGCCCAAACCAGTATCCGGAAAAGGTGCTGCCCCTGTTTGTGACGAATGCGATTGATGATGAGCCGTTGCCGTTGTACGGCGACGGTAAGAACGTGCGGGACTGGCTGTATGTGGAAGACCACGCGCGCGGAATTGATCATGCGCTACGCCACGGCGAGCCTGGGCAGGTCTACAATGTGTCGGGAAGTAACGAAAAAGAGAACGTCACGCTGACCCACAAAATACTTGAACTGGTGGGTAAGGGCCCTGATCTCATCAAACCGATTCAGGATCGCCCCGGTCATGACCGCCGCTATTCGATCGACGACACGAAGCTGATGGGCCTGGGCTGGAAACCGTTGACGTCGTGGGAAGACGGCATGGCAAAGACGGTGAAGTGGTATCAGGACAACGAGTGGTGGTGGCGCAAGATAAAAAGCGGCGAGTTCCGGGAGTATTACGAGCGGCAATATGGGAACAAGTAGCGCCCGCCCGGACTATTCCGATTAGGATAAGTGTTATACTTCTCCGAGTGGATTTGCCAGAGATTCGCGCAGGATTGCGCTGATCGGTAACCAAATCAAGTATGCTAAACACTGTGATTCCGGGTGTTTATGCGACGATTACACCATGTAGATGAGAACCTATTCATGCCAGTAGTACTTAGATCGATGATATTTTCCGCGCTTCTAACCCTGCCTCTTATTGGGCTTGGGTGTCATGAAAGCGGCGGCGTCCACCAGATTGATACGACACGGACCGCTACAAAGCCGCATGCCCCTGCGAAACCTGGGATGGATAGCGCCGAGCGGTTCGGTTTTCGTAAAGCACCCCAGATGGCTTCTGCACCGCAGTCCGCGCCCATGTTTCAATGGATGACACCGGAAGGTTGGCAAGTCCTGGCGCCGAGGCCGATGCGGGACCTCAACTTCGCTGTAGGCGACCCGCCGTCAATCGAGTGTTTTGTTTCTTCACTTTCCGCGAGCGGTGGCGGGGTCGCTGCGAACGTGAATCGATGGCGCCAACAGATGGGCCTTGCGCCTGAGTCGGCGGAAACAATCGACGCGCTTCCTAAAGTTGATGTTTTGGGGTATCCGGGATCGCTTGTGGAGTTGGAGGGTACGTACTCCGGAATGCGCGGCGACCAGAATGCTGAAAATTCGATGATGCTTGCCGTGTTCGTTCCTGCGGGAGACCGTACGGTGACAATCAAGATGATTGGTCCGGCCGACCAAGTGAGCGCCGAGCGAGACAACTTTGCGAAGTTCGCCACATCGCTTCAGGGCAATGCGTCGGATGCGCCTACTCAGACTGCCGCGGCGGATGCGCACGAGAGTGGCGAAGGCACCGCGCATGAATCCGTAGGCGGTCTCGCGTTCGACGTGCCGCAGGAATGGAAGCAGGCAGGCCAACGCCCGATGCGTCTGGTCACCTATACGCTGGGTGCTGCGGGTGAGACAGAATGTTACATCAGTCCGTTATCGGGAACGGGTGGCGGCGCGGAGGCGAACGTCAATCGTTGGTTGGGGCAGATGGGACAGCCGCCATTGAATGCGGATGCATTGGCCGCGTTGCCGACGATTACGGTACTCGGCCAGGATGTTTTTCTGGTGGAGACCGGCGGGACGTATACGAGTATGCGCGGCGAAACGAAGAGTGATTACGCGCTCACGGGCGTGTTTGTGACGATGGATGATACGTCGTATTCCATAAAATTGATCGGTCCGAAAGCGGACGTAACGGCGAATCGGGCAGCCTTCACAGCGTTTTGTGAATCGCTGCACGTTCACTAGGCCAGGGCGAAGTACACATGGCTTCAATTGGAAAGTACCTATTCGCGTTCTTCGCGTCGTACGGTTTCGCGTGCGTCATCTTCCTGTTTCTCTTTGTTCTGACGTTGCTCGGGACGTTCGAACAGGTTGAGCACGGCCTCTTCGACGTGCAGAAGAAATACTTTGAATCGTATTTTCTCGTACACTACCTGTTCGGAGTCGTGCCCCTTCTGCTTCCAGGAGTCTTTACGCTCGGGATTCTGTTCTCGATCAATTTAGTTTGCGGTGGACTCATTCGCATTCGCAAAGGCAAAGAACAGATTGGAAATCTCGTGGCCCATTCGGGAATTTTAATTCTCGTCGGTGGCGGATTAGTGAAATCGGTGTTCGCGATTAGCGGTCAAGTCACCCTGGCTGAAGGGCAGAGCGCAGAAGAATTCTATAGCTACTACGATTGGGAAATCGCAGTGGCCGAAGCCAATCAAATGCCGCCGTATGAAGAACAGACTATCCCCGCCGAGCAATTCATCTATCTCGTCGATGGTGACACGGTTACATTCGAAAGCAGTGTTCTTCCGTTTTCGATTGAAGTCACGGACTACATGCGCAACTGTTGGCCGGAACCGGCGGGGAGCGGCGCCGGTGGCTCAGCGATCGACGGATTCTATCTTCACGAACGGGAGAAAGATAAGGAGGCCGGGCGTAACGCTGCGGGCGTATATGTCTCGCTCACCGAAAAATCGTCGACGGAGACCGAAGATCATATCCTTTGGGGATGGGCGGAACGGCCCCTTGCCGTGGAATTTGAGGGCAAGACCTGGGTGTTGGATCTACGAAAGAAATTGATGCCCCTGCCGTTTACGGTGCGGCTGAACAAATTCAATCACGAATTGCATCCGGGCACGCGCATGGACGCCGCTTTTTCCAGCGATGTGTCGCGGTGCCAGGACGACACGGAACAGGACTATCACATTGCGATGAATGAGCCGTTGCGGCATAGCGGATGGACGTTTTATCAGGAGTCGTACATCCCCGCGGACCCCGAATCGGGTCGACCGGTGATGTCGAGTCTCGCGGTATCCATGAATCCCGCGGATAAATTTCCGCTGTACGCGTGCATTGTGATCGGCATCGGTCTCTCGTTGCACTTCTTGCTCAAACTCTCGAAATACCTGCGTAAAGAAACCAAGAGGCGCGCCTCATGAAACGCATGACTTTTGCCATCGCCCTTACGCTTATCGCCACGACCGCTGCCGTTGCCGTTCCTCCGGACGCACCGGTGGCGTCGGA
>JAJDAB010000100.1 GCA_029262095.1 Candidatus Hydrogenedentota bacterium | reverse complement strand
TATCGCGCATGACATCGCCGTCTGTTGCGTAGGCGTGTTTAGGTTCGGCCGCGCGCGCCGCGATCGCCTCCAATGGATCGTCGCCGTTCTTTCCCTTGGTTGGTTGCGAGTAGCCGTATTCGATGGCGAGATAATCCCACGCCCCGAGGGTGGGCGTGAAGTAGAAGCCTTGGTCTACGCCCTTCGGCGCGACGTTGACCATGCTGTAGTCCATTACGCTTCCGACCAAGCCCGTCTTGGCGGTAAGTTCTTTATTGTGCAGGTCGTCCAATTCCACGACGGATGATGATTTGAAGTTGTGGCGTAGTCCAAGCGTATGACCGACTTCGTGCATGATGAGTTCTTTGAGGCCTTGGCGAATGAATTCCTGCATGACCTCTTCGCCCTTCTCTTCGCCTTCCCCTGAATCTTCATCATCGTCGTCATCGTTGTCGCTGCGTACGAGTGTCGCGAGTGCGGCGATGGCCATCTGTTCGCGTAACCCTTTGGCGTATTCGCACCGGTGCAAGGCATGCAATTCGTCTTCGGGACCAGCGAGGTTATTTTTATTACTCAGGTGTTGGGCAAACGCCTGCAACGAATCGGGTGCGGTCGCTTCTCCACTTAACGCTTCAAGGCCGGAAGCCGTTTCCGCAAATGTCTTGTATTGCCACTCGAAGTACTGGAGCCACCCGGAATCCACCAGGATGTCGGCGTCATAAATTTCGCCGGTCTCTGGATTCACGCGGGACGGCCCGATGGCGTAGCCCGCTTCGCCGGTCATCCAGCGAATTGTATTGTAGCGAACGTCTTCGGCGTCCCACTCCGCGCCGTCTTCTTGGTAGCGCACTTCGATCGCGTTGACGAATCCGGCCTTTTCGTATGCCTTGTTCCATTCTTCGAGGCCGGATCGGACTATCGGCCGAAATTCATAGGGCACAGATTTCTCGATGTAGAAGACAATTGGTTTCTTGGGTGGCGATACGGCCGCCTTGGGGTCGGCTTTCTCTAGTTTCCACCGGTTGATATAGCGTACAAACGGCTCTTCGGTTCCGCCTTTTGAATAGTCTTTTACCGCGGTCAGGAAGAAGCCGATCCGGTCATCCGCATTGCGTGGTTTGTAGTCGCTCTTCGGAATTTCGGAGAAACTGAAGTGGTGCGTTATTGCGATGGCGCGCGCGTCGCTCACGGTTCGGATATCCCGGGCCGTGCCGCCCGCGTATGTTGCATCGACTTCGATTTCGACGTTCTGCGGGAAGACTTTGTAGGTACCCCACGTCGTCCGTTTTCGGTCGAGCATGTACCCTTTGCCGACCACGCCGGACAATGCCTGGCCTACCATGGAATAGTCGGTGAACAAGAACTCGGCCAAATCGACGAGGTATTTGTTCCCGTCTTTTCCTTGAATGCCAAAGGCCGCGATTACGGAGTCACCGAAACCGCGATCGACTGCAGAGCGAATGGGACTTGTTTTTGGCGCGGTGTGCCGCACATTCTTGTCGACGAGAAATATTTTGTTGTCGGCCTTTTTCCAGTAGAAGATTGATTCGGTCCAAGTCATCCCCGCAACCAGATTGCCTTGCGCGATACCTTTGGCAATGCTAACGCTCATCATGAAGGGTTTATTAAAATTAGACTCTGGTATTTCCATCCAGAGTTTGTCTTTGGATCGATAGAGCGTTAGGAAACCCTCGCTCTTTTCCGCATCCTTTACGACGTCCTTGATCGGCTTGAAATCGGGTTTCTCTTTTCCCGGTTTTTCTTGTTGCTCGCCGTTGTCCTGAGCGAGCGCCGGGATCGGGACGAGGGCGGAGATCGCCAACCCAATTATCACCAGGCGTTTGAGCATGGTCATACAACTTCCTCCGTGATTTGCACCAAGCGTTTCAACGCGTTCTCCGATGTCCGTCCTAATTGGACATCGACCCTCAATGGTACCACCCCGCGAGGTATCTTGGAATAGGAGACGGGGTGATCTTGCCATGCGGCGTGGAACGGCCTATATTGAAACGGGGATACGAGTCGACCGATACCGCCAGAGGATTCAGCGCCTAGAATTCTATCGTAACCTTCTGGCTTGGTTATGGTTACGACTTACTGTTCTGTTGGGGGATCGCGCGATGGAGAATCTGACCAAACGCCGTACGTATGAAATTCTTGATGCGGCCAAAACTGGCGACACAGCGAGCAAAGTCGTCGACACGTTCATCATGACGCTCATTACGCTGAACGTCACTGCGGTTGTGCTGGAGTCCGTCGATGGTGTTGCTGAACGATTCGGCCTTTACTTCGATGGATTCGAAGCCTTCTCCGTCGTCATTTTCACGGTGGAGTATCTGCTGCGAATATGGTGTTGCACGGAAGACCCCCGCTATTCGGCTCCGATAATGGGACGTCTGCGGTACATGGTTTCGCCGATGGCGATCGTCGATATGTTGGCCATCGTTCCGTTTTATATGACGCACATACCGTTTGTCTTTGGCGTGACGCCTACGGACGCTGGGATACTCCGCACGTTTCGAATGTTCCGGTTGCTTAAGCTGACGCGTTATTTCTCGTCGCTCCAGATGATCATTCGCGTTGTCAATCGAGCGCGCGAGGAACTCTTCATTACGTTCGTTACAATCGGTGT